>CAZKHZ010000056.1:0-18844 GCA_964552715.1 uncultured Chitinophagaceae bacterium
TTGGGGATCAATCAACAACTATAATGATATGATAGTCAGAAACGATAATTTCAACAAAGGCAGCGAAATAATTTATGTGAGCAAGGGTAAAAACAATTACCGCCTCCCATCCTTTCAGCACCTCGACCTATCCCTCACCTATCGCAAAAAAGTACGCAAACTTGAACACGCTTTCAACCTCAGCTTCTATAATATCTACAACCACTTCAACATATTCACAGTTTACGCCACCAGTCGTTCAAACCCAGATGGCAGTGTGTCAACAACCTACAAGAAACTAAGCTTATTCCCTGTTATGCCCTCCATTTCCTACACCTTATCTTTTAGAAAATGAAAGCAACCATACTGCACAAACTTATACTCTACTCACTGCCATTTATGCTTACTTCCTGCGAAAAAGATTTTCTTATAGATGAATTTTTAGGCGATAATAAAACCACCGTAAACTGCCTATTTGATAAAGAAAATCAATTCAAAATATTTGTAACCCAAAGTTCTCACCCCACTCAAAACACCTCCACCATCGCCCCGCAAGACGTCTGGATTGAATTATTCGAAAACGACTCTTTAGTAGGGGTAGTGCCTTACATACCCGCCAATGCAGCTAACAGTTTTGGCAGCTACAACACTACTTTCATACCCATTGAGGGTAAAAAATATGCACTCAAAGTTGCACGCCCAGGTTTGCCCCTTGTTACCGCACAAGACACCATGCCCACCTCACCACAGGTCATCAATTACAAAGTCTCAGCCTATACTACCACCCCCACCCAAAGCAATGTCCAATTCTCTTTCACCCTCTCCGACCAAAACCCCAATCAGCTTGATTATTACCGCATCCAAACCTTCCACTCTTACTCCCTTTGGGTCAAAACCTCACCCAACGATTCCTCTCTAAAACATTTCTATGAATATATTCAACCTTCTAACCTATCTCCACTTGCCGATATCATAGACGACCACGGCTGGTCATACCTTTTTTCCGACAAAGATTTCAATGGCTTAACCAAAAACATCACCACAGGTTTTCAATCCCTTGACACTACAAAGCTAACTGCCCTTACCGTTCATCTCGATATCATAAAAGTCTCCCAAAACCATTGGAACTACTTCCAAACCCTCGAAAAATTCAACAACTCCAACAAAGAAACCGACCCAGCCCCCGTATTCTCAAACATCGCCAACGGATACGGCATCTTCATGAGCCAAAACATAAAGAGGCTCTCTGTGCAAATTAAATAAAACTAGCAGCCGTTTTTACTTATAAAAAAAGGGATGCTGCATTTGCAACATCCCTTTTTTATAGGTTTAAGAAAATATCCCCTAACTATTTTATTACCTCCGCGTTTATTACACCATCTTTTAAGTCAAAGCATATATTAAGACTAAATGCTGAGCTTTTACTTCTTATCACTGTAGTAAGCTCACAACTTGAGCCCAAAAAGCCTTTTAATTCCTTACCAGCCACTGTCAAATTAACCGTGGATGCAGAACTTGAAAAAGAAGAACCAGAAGCAATTAATTCCCCTTTGCCGCTGGCCGTAGCAAGCTTAAGATAAACTTCAATACTTTCAACATCATTAAAGTTTGAAGCACCCGATGACACCTTTGCGCTTAACCCTGTTAACTTAGCTGTAGTAACTTTAGTTACATCATAAACCAAACCAGAAGCTAAAAATGCCTGTTGAATATCAACCAAATTAACCTCCGAAGTTGATTCATAAGTTTCAACCCCGTTGCTAAAATACTCACATACTTCACTAGTAGCTATAGCATACGTTACTGTTTTGGTATCATCCTTCTTAGAACAAGAAGAAACAAAGAGAACCCCTGCAAGCAGTAAGCTTGAAATAAGAATAGAAAAAGTTTTGTTCATTTTAAATTGAGTTTTGGGGGCAAAAGTAACTTTTGCATTCACAAACTGAAATCATCATTACATCTCTGCTTCAAAGTCTTGATAGTTGCACACAATCAATTCAACAATCCCCGCTTAAACTATGTATCTATGCTTCTAAGTGGTTTAAATGGCTGTTTTCTTTGTCCAACACTCAATCAACTCACTTCTCAGGCTGTTTCATTCATCATTCATCATTTATAATTCCCACCCACATCTTAAAACCCCAATTCTCCATTTAAACATAGATTAACTACTACTCACCCAAATGGATGGAAACAATTTTGCGTAATTGAGTTTCCACCCACTACATTTGCGCCCGAAATGAGAAGTACAGTTAATTTACAGCAGCGCGCACTGCTCCTTGGTCAAGCACAAAAAATGTTTGTTACGCATGGTATCAAAAACCTTACCATGGATATGATTGCTAAATCTCTAAAGATGAGCAAGAAAACCATCTATGTGATGGTGCGCGACAAATCACATTTGGTAAAAGAAGTAATTGAAAGATACATTCAAGAAGAACTAAGAATGTTTTCTGAAATTCGTAGCAATGCAGAAAATCCCCTGCACGAATTAGTATTAATAGTAAACCGCGCCTTAGAACAAACAGAAGGCTTCAACCCCGATACACTTTTTGATATGCAACGATACTACCCCGAATGCTACCAAATGTTCGCCCATCATCGCAATACTTTTTTGTATCAGCAATTAGTTGAAAACATGCAAGCTGGATCAGCACAAGGATTTTTTCGCAGCGACTTCAACCCTGATGTAATTGCCAAAATCTACACCGGACAATTACAAATCTTAGTTGACCAAAGCCTATTTCCATCAGCAAAATACCCCTTCGTTGATATATTAAAAGAATATCTTGACTATCATCTACGCGCCATTCTCACGCTAAATGGACATGAAGAATTAACGCGTCAAAAAGAAATGAATCGAGTTAAAATATAATTGACCCATTGCCGTCAAAGCACCATATTTATGAAACAATTTTATTCCACCTTGCTCGCTGTGTTATGCAGCACGGTTCTTTCTGCCCAACAACCTGATTTTGTAAAAGCATTCTCATTACAAGATGCCATTCAATACGCACTTCAAAACAACAACGATGCCCGCAATGCAAAGTTAGAAGTTGATAAAGCTCGTTGGCGCAATTGGGAAATTAAATCGGTAGGCTTGCCAACTATCGCAGCAGGTGTAGATTACACATACTATTTCAAGCGACCAATATTCCCCGCTGCCGACCAATTGTTCAACGACCCCAACAGCCCAACAACACAAGTGTTCAGCTATCTTGCACAGCAAGACCCCAACATTGGGCAGTTGCTATACAACAACGCAATAAACAGCAAAAACCAGCAAATAAGTTTCGTATTGCCACACAACCTTTCTACCAATATTCAGCTTACACAAGTGCTTCTTGACGGCAGATATTTTATTGGTTTAAAAGCCACACGCGATTTCACCACCACAGCCCGCTTAACAAAAGACCTTAGCGACCAAGAAGTGAAGTACAACATCATAAAATCGTACTATCAAGCACAAGCAGCCAGCGAAAGCAAAACATACTTAACGGAGGTAAAAGATTTATTATTAAAACTCACCAACGACACACGCAAAATTTACAAAGAAGGTCTGATTGAAGAATTGGATGTAAACCGCTTAGAGTTGGCTTTAACCAATCTTGAAAACCAAATCAACACCACCAATCAGTTAGCCGATGTTGCTTTGGCAAACATGAAATTTCAAATGGGTTTAAATTTAGGCGATGCAATCATCCTCACCGAAAGCATCAGTGTGCTGCGCGACAAAGTTGACCCACAAATCGTAAAAGAATTTAAACCAACTCAGCGCATCGAATATGAGTTGTTAGAAACCGCAATACGCATTCGTGGCTACGATGTGCAACAACGCAGAAGCGGACATTTTCCTTCTTTAGTTGGCTTCCTTAATTACGGCTGGCAAGCACAGGTAAATAACTTCACCGAATTTGGCAAAAAGCGCGAGGTAACTTACCCTGATGGCGATGTGCAACGCAGAAGTCCTTGGTTTCAATCGGGCTTAGTTGGTTTAAAACTTAGCATACCAATATTTGACAGCGGTGGTAGAATGGCAAATGTGCAACAAGGAAAACTAGACGAGCAAAAACAGAAAAACGACTTCGACAACTTTCAACGTGCAGCAGCATTGCAGGTGCAAAGTTCACAAGCCTTTTTTACCCAAGCCATCAACGAAGAATTTTATACCAAAAAAAGTGTGGAGCTAAGCGAAAAGATTTTCAAAACAAGCAATGTTAAGTTTAAAGAAGGCATCGGCAATAGCTTTGAATTAGTACAAGCTCAACAAGATTTAATTCAAAACAAATTGAAATACATTCAAGCTCAATTGAGTCTGTTGAGCACTAAAGCAGATATGGATAAAGCCTTAGGTGTTAGATAAAATAATTATCAGGCAATCAAGACACAATTCAAAAACAAGAAACCAATATCAATGAAACATATACACAACATTATTACCATCGCATTTGCAGCAGCCATTCTCACCGCTTGTGGTGGTGGTGAACCCAAAGATTTAGAAGGAAAGAAAAAATTGCTTTCAGAATCCAAATTGCAATTGAAAGAACTGCAACAAAAAATCACTGCGTTAGAAACCAGCATTACTAAAATTGATACCTCCTTCAAGGCAGAACAAAAAATCAAGTTGGTAAAAATTGATACCATCAAGCCAACAGAATTTAGTCACTTCATAGAGGTGCAAGGAACAGTAGATGCTGATGAAAACGTGCTTGCTATCAACCAAATGCCAGGCATCGTTACAGCCATTCTTGTAAAACCTGGCGACAGAGTTTCTAAAGGACAAGTTTTGGCTACTACCGATGGCAGTGCCTACGAGCGCGGCATCGAAGCCATGCAAACTGGTTTAGATTTAGCCACTACAGCTTTTGAAAGACAAAAACGCCTGTGGGAACAAAATATAGGTAGCGAAATTCAATTCTTGCAAGCAAAAACGCAAAAAGAAACTTTAGAGAAACAAATGAAAGCCCAATCTGCTCAGTTAGAAATGACAAAAGTAAAGTCTCCAATAAATGGCACTGTGGACGAGGTTCGCTTGAAATTAGGCGACATGTCAGCACCAAGCGCAGCAATGCCTGGCATCAGAGTTATCAATGCCAATAAACTTGTTTTAAAGGCTAGAGTAAGCGATAGCTTCATCGGTAAAGTTCGCCAGAACGATAAAGTAAAAGTCTTTTTTCCTGACTTAAATAAAACTGTTGAATCTGTAATCAGCTACGCAGGCCAAGTGGTAAATCAGGTTAACCGCACCTTCAACATCGAAGCAAAATTAGACAACAATAAAGGTGAATACGCAGCCAATATGATTGCCAAACTTTTAATTAATGATGAAATAAAAAAGAATGTGTTGGTAGTACCGTCAAACGTGGTGCAACGCTCGGTTGATGGCATCTATATTTTGGTAGCCGAAACTGAAAACGGTAAACAAATAGCACGCAGACGCACAGTAAAATTAGGCAACGATTACGATGGCAGAACAGTGGTTGAAGAAGGATTGAAAACAGGCGACCGTGTTATCACTTTCGGCTTCAGCGAGTTGGTGGATGGGCAATTGATTACTGACTAATCAGTTGGCGTTTAGCTGTTGAATATCAGAAAGCAATCACCCAATTTCAAATAATACAATTTCAATAAAATGAAATGCCCATGTTTCAAAATAACATAAACAGACTAAACATCTTGGGCATTCCATCTGACAACTAGAAAATAAATAATTTACAGATGAATACTGAACGTCTCAAAGAACTAAGTTTTACTAGCTGGTGCGTCAATAATCGCACGGCTGTGTATGTGTTCACCATCATCATATCGTTGGTTGGCTTTGCCACTTATCAAGGCTTGCCAAAAGAGTTGTTTCCTGATGTAGTGGTGCCTACCATTTCTGTGGCTACTATCTATCCCGGTGCTACACCTCAGGACGTTGAAAACCTTATCACCAAGCCATTAGAAAAGCAATTGAAATCAATCAATGGTGTTAAGAAAGTTACCAGCAATTCCATCAGCGATTTCTCTCTTATCATTGCAGAATTCAGCACCGATTTAGACCCTACTTTATGCAAACAAAAAGTAAGTGATGCGGTAGATAAAGGCAAAAAAGATTTACCCACCGACTTAGATAACGACCCGCAAATTCAGGAGTTTGATATTTCTGAAATGCCTATTATGAACATCAATCTTGCAGGCGAATTGCCCTTAGACCAAATCAAAAACTTGGGTGAGGATTTGCAAGACAGAATTGAATCGCTGAAAGAAATTACCCGCGTGGATATTGTAGGTGGCTTGACCCGCGAAATTCAAGTTGAAATTGACTTATATAAAATGGTGGCTGTAGGTATCACTTTTATGGATATTGAAAATGCCATTCAGCGCGAAAACTTAAATATAAGTGGTGGCGAGATGCGCGTAGGTGAATTGCGCAGAAACCTTCGTGTGCGCGGTGAGTTCCGCGACCCTAAGCTGTTAGGAGATATTGTTGTTCGTTCTTTTCAAGGCAATAGTTCTTTCTTAAAAGATATTGCAACTGTTACCGATGGCTACAAAGAACGTCAAGACTTTGCTCGCCTCGACCACAAACCTGTTGTGACGCTCAACGTTATCAAACGCAGTGGCGAAAACTTGATACACGCTACCGACCAGATTTATGAAATTATTGATGAGTTCAAAGCCAATCGCTTTCCGCAGGGCTTGGAAGTAAAAGTAACTGGTGACACTTCCGACAACACAAGATTGCAATTGCACGACTTGTTGAATACGGTAATTCTCGGTTTCACTTTTGTGGTGTTTGTATTGATGTTTTTCATGGGTTTCAGCAATGCCTTTTTTGTGGGCTTGTCTGTGCCGCTTTCATGTTTGGTTGCCTTTATATTAATGCCAAGTTTAGGTATGACAATGAACGTGATGGTATTGTTCTCCTTTTTGCTAGCATTGGGTATTGTGGTGGACGATGCGATTGTTGTTATTGAAAACACACACCGTATTTTTAATAAGTATGAATTTAAAATTGAGCAAGCAGCAAAGTATGGCGCGGGCGAAGTATTCATGCCAGTTTTGGCAGGAACACTTACCACACTTGCCCCATTTATACCATTGCTTTTTTGGCCTGGCATCGTAGGTAAGTTCATGAAAAATCTACCAGTTACATTGATTGTAACTTTGGGTGCTTCACTGTTTGTTGCCTTTGTAATCAACCCTGTATTTGCTGTTAGCTTTATGAAAAAAGACGACCATAATGCACCTTCAAAACTTAAGGATTATGTAAAAGGATTTATTGCATTTGCTGTTGTCGCGGTGCTATCATACATCACTGGAAATATCGGCTTAGGCAACTTTGCTGTATTCTCTATTTTGATGATTCTGTTGTATCACTTTGCACTGTATAAAGCAGTGATTTTTTGGCAAACAAAACTATGGCCTAAAGTGATAAACAGTTACAGAAATACGCTCAACACACTTATGAAAGGCTTGCGACCGTTATATGTGTCAATAGCTGTTTTAGCAATGTTGATTATTAGTTGGGGTATATTTTGGGCATCAAAACCTGTTATTGAATTCTTCCCAAGTGGCGAGCCTAACTTTGTTTACGTTTATACCTTATTACCTCAAGGAACAGATGCAGTGGTAACAGATAGCATCACACAAGAAATTGAGCAACGCGTTTACAAAGTTATTGGTGAAAAAAATCCTGATGTTACATCAGTAATTACAAATGTTGGCTTGGGCGCGGGAGACCCGCAAAACCCCGATAAAGTACCTACGCCAAACAAATCTAAAGTTACTGTTGCGTTTAAAAAGTTTGCTGAGCGAGATGATGTGCGCACATCAAAATGGCTTACCGCTATTCGCGAAGAATTTAAGAAACGCGGTGTGGCAGGTGCTACTATTTCTGTTGAGCCTGAACAAAACGGTCCTCCTGTAGGCAAGCCAATCAACATCGAAATTAGTGGTGACGATTTTGAAGTATTAGGACCACTTACACAAAAAGTTAAAGCCGAAATAGATCGCTCGGGCATCGAAGGCATTGATGAATTGAAAAGTGACTTACAAATCAGCAAGCCTGAAATTATCATTGATATAGATAGAGAAAAAGCTCAACGCGAAGGTGTGTCGTTGGCACAAATTGCGGTAGAAGTGCGTACAGCATTGTTTGGCAAAGAAGCAAGTAAATTCCGCGATGCAAATGAAGATGCACCAATCATGATTCGCTTGCAACCACAATACCGCACCAAAGCCGAAGAGATAATGAACTTGAACATCTCTTTCTTTGATATGTCTATTGGGCAGTTCAAACAAATCCCTATTTCATCTCTTGCAAAATTGCGCTACGATAATTCTATCAGTACCATAAATCGCAAAAACCAAAAACGCATGGTTACCCTTTCGAGCGATGTTACCGAAGGTGCTTCAGCAAATAACATTGTGCCATTGATTGAGCAATTAGTAAGCAACATGGATATTCCCGAAGGTTACGAAGTGAAGCTTACTGGAGAGCAAGAACAACAAGCCGAAACAGGAGCATTTTTGGGTAAAGCTTTCTTAGGTGCTTTTGCTTTGATGTTTTTGATTTTGGTAACGCAATTCAATAGTGTTGTAAAACCATTAATTATTGCATCTACAGTGTTGTTCTCCTTAATTGGGGTGGCTTTAGGCTTCACAATTTTCCGTATGCCATTTAGTGTGGTGATGACCGGTGTAGGTATTTTTGCACTAGCTGGAATTGTAATTCGAAATGGAATTCTATTAATTGAATTTATTGATGAATTACGTGAGCGCGGATTGAGCGTTGCGGAAGCTGTGATAGAAGGCGGAGCAACACGTATGACTCCCGTAATCCTCACTGCATCTGCCGCCATACTTGGTTTAGTGCCTTTAGCTATAGGTTTGAATATGGACTTTGCAACCTTGTTCAGCGATTTCGACCCTAAGTTTTACGTGGGTGGCGATAACGTTGCCTTCTGGGGTCCTTTAGCATGGACAATGGTTTACGGTTTGATAGTAGCAACCTTCCTTACCTTGTTGGTGGTTCCTTGTTTATACATTCTTGGGTACAACACCCGCGAGTGGTTTAGAAATAGATAGAACGTTAGACTTTTTACCCAATATTATACCATGCGTGGGATAATCCTGATGGCTATCAGCAGAGCGGAAGAATGGAAGAATGGAATATTTGTAATGATGTCACCCCCTTCAAATATGCGTGTTTCCAACATTCCATTCTTCCAACATTCCATTTTATCAAGTTCGGGAACTTAATTTTGTTTATCAGAAAAGTTCCTGATAAACAATTATTCGGTATGATGTCTATTGATTGCTTGTGAAGTTATTCAACTCCTCCACGCTGCTGCTAAAACCAAAGACATCATTTACTTTAAAATAATTAGCCTGTTCGCTACAGCGGTTGTAAGCAAATTTTGCAAAGTCCAATTTGGTTTGTTCAAATCCAAATGTTTTACAAATTTGAATTACTTGATTTGTGCTTAAACATTGTTTTGATCCAATGTTTTTTGCAGTAGATAATTTCGTTTCGTCAAAGCCTTGTTTGTTGATGCTTGTCAAAGCACTTTGAAAGTCGCCTGAGTTCATTGCAAAAGTACCATTGCAACCAACATTTCGTGGTGGTGGTGGCGATGTTGGTGTTGGCTGACCCACAACTTGGTCGTTATAGCCAGTTGTAGTGGTAGTGGTATGCGTGGTGGTAGTGGTAGTGCCGCCCAACATAGGGTCAACAATAGTTACATTCATACCCACTCCTGGCAAGCCAACATTCACATTTACTGTTTCAGTATTAGCGCGGGTTGTGGTGGTTTGTATTACCGTAGTAGATGCAATAGGTGGCGGTGGAGCGGGTTGCCCGAAGTGCAATACTGTTACATTGCTTGGTGGTATAAATCCTTGTCTTACAGGCACCATAGAAAAATAATTAAGTTTAGGCTTGCCTGTTTTGTCTTTTTTAATTTTGTAAGTAACATCTGCAAATATTCCATCTGCATCCGAAATTTGTAAAAAGTTCTTGCTGATTTCTAGCATTGATTTGTCTTCAAAAATAATTTTGGCGTTGTAGTAAGGTTGATTCAAATCTTCAATACGAAGATTGGTCTCAGCCACATTGTTTTGACGCTCGCCATTAAGAATTAAGAAAAACTTATCGCCATCTTCAGAAAAGATTGTAAGGTGACCAACAGGAACTGGCTGTGCATTTATTTGAATTGCGAAACACAACGCAATACTTAGAGTAATTAATTGTTTCATAAATTTTGCTTTTTGTTGGGAGCGAAGATATAAGCGAAGGATTAAACATTTACTTTTCTTAACTTTTTAACAACAAAGCAAGCGAAAATTAATATTGGGGTCATTGATTTAATTCCCACTAAATCACTAGACTATTATACTTTCGCAACCCAATGTCAAAATCTGAAAACATTCATCCTGTTTTTGATAGGTTACTTTCGAGAAAAGAGCGCGAAAAGAATTTGCAGCAATACTCGAAAGTGATTTGGTTGGTGGGGCTTTCTGGATCGGGCAAAAGCACCATTGCGCGAGCGTTGGAGCATGAATTGCATTTGCGCAATTACAAGTGCATGGTGCTAGATGGCGATAATGTGCGCACTGGCATCAACAGCAATCTTGCTTTTTCACAAGCTGATAGAAAAGAAAACATTCGCAGGGTTGCCGAAACCGCAAAACTTTTTTTGGATGCGGGCTTGATTACAATATGTTCATTCATTACACCTTTGGCAGAATACAGAAAGTTGGTGGAAGAGGTAGTGGGCAAAAATGATTTGATTCTGATTTTTATTGACGCCCCAATTGAAGCATGTGAAAAGCGCGATGTGAAAGGCTTATATGCAAAAGCAAGGCGTGGAGAAATAAAAGATTTTACGGGCGTCAATGCGCCTTTTGAGGTGCCAAAAACTGCTGCACTTACAGTTGATACCGATGGAAAAGCTATCTACGATTCATTTGTAGAGGTATTGAAATTTGTGTTGCCCCAACTGCGCCATCAAGACAATTCCATTACACAATTCGAGAACTATAATATCTGATTTCAAGCCTATGTCTTATAACGTCAATCATTTAAAAGCCCTTGAAGCCGAAGCCATTTTTGTGTTGCGCGAAGTGGCTGCGCAGTTTCAAAATGCTGCCATACTTTTTAGTGGCGGCAAAGATTCTATCGTAGTAACTTATTTGGCTAAAAAAGCATTTTATCCGACACCAATTCCCTTTCCATTGGTGCATGTGGACACTGGGCACAACTTTGATGAAACATTGCAATACCGCGATGAATTGGTCTATCGCTTGAGCGCAAAACTAATTGTGGGCTCGGTGCAAGAAAGTATTGACAAGGGCAGAGTGGGCGAAGAAAAAGGCTACAGCGCATCGCGCATTCGCTTGCAAACAACAACGCTTTTAGATACCATTGAACAATACAAATTTGATGCCTGCCTTGGCGGTGCCAGACGCGATGAAGAAAAGGCGCGGGCTAAAGAACGCTTCTTTTCTCACCGCGATGAATTTGGACAATGGGATCCCAAAAATCAACGCCCCGAGCTTTGGAATTTATTCAATGGTAGAAAACACGAGGGTGAAAACTTTCGCATTTTTCCTATTTCAAATTGGACGGAATTGGATGTGTGGCAATACCTTGCCATGGAAAATATTCCACTGCCTACTTTGTATTTTTCGCACAAAAGAAAAGTTTTTGAACGCGATGGAATGTGGCTTGCTGAAAGCCCTGTAATACCTATGAAACCTACTGAAAAAGCCGAAGAAAAAGTGGTGCGCTTTCGCACTATTGGCGATATTACTTCTACCGGAGCTTCGCTATCAACGGCTTCAAACATTGATGAAATAATTTATGAAGTTGCTACTGCGCGCACTGCCGAGCGCGGTGGCAGAGCCGATGATAAACGTAGCGAATCGAGCATGGAAGACAGAAAAAAGGAAGGATATTTTTGATTGCGGATTAAATGATTAGAAAATTTAAAAATGGAAGAAGAAATTCAAGTAATAAATAACCACAATATCAGTAACGGAGCATTTGATTCAAACAGTTACTTCAACATGGAGTTGCTCCGCTTTACCACAGCGGGTAGTGTGGACGATGGCAAAAGCACTTTGATTGGACGATTGCTATACGATAGCAAATCAATTTTTGAAGACCAATACGAAGCCGTAAAAGCTACCAGCCAAAGGCGCGGTGAACAGTATGTAAATCTTGCATTGCTTACCGATGGCTTGCGTGCCGAACGCGAGCAGGGCATTACCATTGATGTGGCATATCGCTATTTTTCTACACCCAAGCGCAAGTTCATTATTGCCGACACACCCGGTCATATACAATATACCCGCAACATGGTTACGGGTGCCTCTACCGCCAACCTTGCTTTGATTTTGGTAGATGCACGCCACGGTGTGGTGGAGCAAACGATGCGCCATTCGCTCATCGCTTCATTACTCGGCATTCCGCATGTGGCGGTGTGCATCAACAAAATGGATTTGGTGGATTACAGTCAGGCAACTTTCGACAAAATTGTTGCTGATTACAAAGCCTTTGCAGCCCGCTTAAACATTAAGGATTTTCACTTTATTCCCATCTCGGCTTTGAATGGCGACAACGTAGTACATCGCTCGCAAAACATCCCGTGGTATGATGGCGTAACGCTGATGTATTTGTTAGAAAATATTCACATCGCCAACGATTACAATCACATTGATGCGCGCTTTCCGGTACAGTTTGTGGTGCGTCCATACAGCGATGAATTTCACGATTATCGTGGCTATGCGGGGCGTGTGTGCAGCGGTGTGTTTCGCCCGGGCGATGAAGTAACGGTGATGCCCTCGGGCTTTTCTACCAAAATAAAAAGTGTGGAGTTGGACGGCAAAGAATTGCAAGCGGCATTTGCCCCAATGAGCGTTACTATTTTGCTGGAAGATGACATTGATATTTCGCGGGGCGACATGATTGTGCGCAGCGGCAACAAGCCACATCAAAGCCAAGATATTGAAGCCATGATTTGTTGGATGGGCGACAAACCAATTCAACTAAACGGAAAATACGCCATTAAACAAACCACCCGCGATGCGCGCTGTGTGGTGAAAGCAATTAAATACAAATTGGACATCAGCACGCTTTCGCGCATCACCGAAAACCCTACTATTGGCACCAACGATGTGGGCAGAATTTCGTTGCGCACCACCGCGCCTTTTATGTTTGATGCCTACACCAAAAATCGCGAAACAGGTAGTTTTATTTTGATTGATGAAAGCACCAACGTAACCGTGGGCGCGGGTATGATTCTGGATTAAACGATAATTAGCAGAAGAAATATAATTTGGAAGGGCTTCGACATACGACCAATGTAAACAGATGTGTAAAGTGTGGCGTTTTTAAAAAGTTGTAAATATTGATTGCTGCAATTACCCCTTTGCCATTCTACGTTTTTTATAAAATCTAAAATCTTACTTCTGCAATCCAAAATCTTCCCAGCCTATTTCACTTCTTCCAGCACTTTGAATTCTGTGCGTCTGTTCATCATTCTTCCGGCTTCAAAATCGCTGCCATCGGGCTGGGTGTTGGGCGCGGCAGGTTGGCTTTCGCCATAAGGTTTGTTGATGATGCGATTGCCTGCAAGTTTTTTGCTCAACAAATATTTTATCACCGCTGCGCTTCTACGTTCCGATAGTTTCAGGTTGTAATCATCGTTGCCCTTACTGTCGGTATGCGAGCCCACTTCCACAATGTGGTTAGGATGCTCGGTCATAAATTGCACCACCTTTGCAAGGCTGTCGGGCGCATCTTTTGTAAGCTGAAATTTATCGTAATCCCAAAACACCGTAGCCAGTTTTACACCAATAAAATTATCTGGAATCAGCTCTTCAAAATTTAGGTTGAAAGTAAAAGTGTCGCTCTCCGAAATATTCATGGTGCTAAACTTTTGCTCCACATCATTTGCGCCCTCGCGCTTAGCTAGCAAACGATATTGCTTTTCTTTTTCAAGGTCGAAAAAATACTTGCCGTTCACAGCCTGCGTAAAGCCCAATTGGTCGGTTCCGTTTGCTTCATACAAAGCAATGGTAGCGTTGGTAGCCAATTGCTTCAAGCCCTCACGCCCGTAGGTGATTTCGCCCTTCACCGCAGGATACAAAATAGTAGATTCAATCAGCCAAATATCATCATTGCAAGTGCTGCAATTATTAACCGAAACAGAATTTCGATTGCTGGTAACAAAGCCGGTATTTTTGCGTGGGTTGTAAACAAAACCATAATCATCGGCACCGCTATTGATAGGCATACCCACATTTTCAGGCTCTAAGAAATCGCCTATCACCAATCGCTTTGCACCAAACACATCAAAGCCGCCCAAGCCGCCTCTGCCATTGCTGCTGAAGTAAAGCGTGTTGGTTTCATAATCATAGAAAGGCGCAATGTCATCATCCTTAGTATTGATAAAAGTGCTCAAAGTTTTAGCCCGCTGAAATGTGCCATCGCCATTTCTTATAGCATAAAAAATATCGAATCCTTTGCTGGGGTTTCTGTCGCTACTAAAATAGAGCGCCTCCTCGCCACCAGGCGCCTTGCCTGCACAAGCCCACAGATTTGTAGCGGTAGAAAGATTGACGCTGGTGTTCAGCTTTTCACCCTTTGTCCACGCGCCATTTACAAATGTGCTTCTATATATATCGCAACGAAGTTTGAGTGGTATTTCTTCTTTACACAATGAATAGTAAAGCGTGTTGCCATCCTCAGTAAAAGAAGGCGTAGCAAGATGCGCGCCTGCATTGCTTGTCAATGAATTCTCCAAGCCGATATACTTCCATTCTTTGCCAGTTTTGCCCGCCTGATGTAGTTGTTTTATCGAAGCATATTTATACACTTTGCCATCCTTCATTACTTCATTTTCATCCATCCGACTGAACAAAGCAAAGTTACCGTTGCGCAAAGCAGGTGCGCGCTCTGTAGCGGCAGTATTTATTTCGTTGTTTAAATGTATTGCCTTGTATGGCTTTTCAACAGTTGAATCGCTTTGGGCTACACCCAATTTTGCGCCTTCAATTGCCTTGCCTGCCATCTTGTATTGTTCAGCATATTTATCATTGCCCTTAGTCAGGTTTTTGAAAGTATTAAAGGCATCAATAGCGGCTGCATACTTTTGTTGTTGCTGTAAAGCGATGCCTTTATAAAAAGTGTATTCGGGCTTTTTGCTCTTCTTATCCTTAGCTTCCAATTCAGTATAAAGTGATTCGACTGCGGCATAATTGCGCACATTTTTTTCGGCTTCTGCCAGCAGCGTTACCAACTTTTTCTTGCCCGGCTTTTTTTCGTTAGCTGCTTCCAAATAGCTTACCGCTTTTGAAGTTGCGCCCTGTTTAATCAGCTTTTTGCCTATGCTTTTGTTTTTGCTGTAGCTGAGATTTGTGGGTGAAGCAAGTTGAGCCTTAACGTTAAATGTGTTTGCTAAAAGTAAGATACAAAACACGAAGTTTGGAAAATACTTGAATGAGAGACGAGAAACGAAGGACGAGGGGCGAAACCAGCCGTCCTTCGTCCTTTGTCCCCCGTCCCTGTTTTGAAATAACATGTGATTAGTTAAAAAGCGATTTATGTAAACTACCCTTGGTAAAACTTTTTTCATGCGTAAAATTTATAGTATGCAACTATTTGCGGGCAACTAATGTATCATATTGTATAAGCTAGGGTTTTGTAAGATATGCAACCCCGATTGTTAATAATTTATGTGAGGGAGTTTTGGGATAAAAACTTACATTCGATACACAAAGCAACAGCGTTCTTTTTTAACTTATTGTTCACATTCCAAACCGTAAATTTGCAACCATGTACGAGCACGAGTTCTTTGACCCATCTTTTGGAGAAATGATGGAACTGATAAAACAGTATGAGGAGGCAACGCAACAAAATTCCCTTCCCTATTTTGATGAGGAGAGTTATGAGAAAATCATCTATTTCTATCAAGACAATCGCGAGTTTAAGAAAGCAAATCAGGTAATAGATAAAGCGTTAGAGCAGTTTCCGTTCAGCGGAGAGTTTTTGCTAAAAAAGGCAGAGCTACTTGCTGAGCAAAATTACCTTGACGAAGCCTTGGTGGTGCTTGATCAAGCCGAGCAATTTAGCCCGTTAGATGTTTCTATAGCCATGACCCGCGCAGATATTTTGCTTTTTAAGGGTGACCATGATGCGGCACTTGCCGAAATTGAACGAGGCTTTTCTTTAGCAGAAAATGATGAAGATAAATGTGAGCTGCATTTAGAAAGAGCGGATGTATTTGAAGACCGTGAGCTTTATTGGGAGGTGATAGAGAGTTTGCATAGCGCGCTTGATTTTGAACCCGAAAATGAAGAGGCATTGAACCGCCTTTGGTTTGCTACAGAAATCTCCGAAAAGTATGATGAAAGCATTGCGTTTCACAATGACTTGATTGAGCGCACACCCTACAATCATTTAGCATGGTTCAATCTTGGACATGCGTATGCTGGCAAACATATGTGGGACGAAGCGCAAGATGCCTTTGAATTTGTGGTTGCTGTGCGCGAAGATTTTGAAGCCGGTTACATCTGCATTGGCGATGTGAAATACATGAAAGAGGAATATGATTTGGCTTTGAATTTTTATCATGAGGCTATCAAAATGTGCAAGCCGCACAAAGAGTTGTATTTGAAAACCGGAGAGTGTTACGAAAAGTTAGGCGACATGCCCAAGGCGCGCAACTACATTCGCAAAGCCATTGCTGCCGACCCGCATTATGACGAAGCCTTTTTTGCTTTAGGTGAGACTTATAGAAAGGATGAAAACTGGGCACAGGCAATCACTTCTTATGAGCGAGCTTCAAAATTGAATAAAGACAACACCGATTATTTATTGGCTTTGGCGGATGCCTACGTGAATGTTGAAGAAATAGATAAGGCTGTGGAGTTGTTTGAACAAATTTTGGAAGTTGACCCTAAACAAAAAGGAAATTGGGTAAATCTTGCTGCAGCATATTTTGAGATTAATAAACAACGCGAGGCAATTCAGTTAATGAATGATGCCGAAAATAAGTTTGAAGGGGAGGCAGATTTACTTTATGTAAAAGCTGTATTTTACTTTCAGGCAGGAAACAAACACGAGGCAATACTTACGCTTGAAAAAGCGTTGATGATTGATTTTGATGCACACACGATGATCTTTGATCTGGATGAAGACATCCTTAGCGATGAAGCTATTTTACAAGTGATAGAGCAACATAGAAGTTGATAACGAGCGGCAGTAAATGCTGCTAAAAGTTTCTGTGTTCTTTAACCCATGCTCTTATATAATCTGCAATTTCTGAAGTAGGAGTGCCGGGCGCGAATAAATTTCCGCAACCCATTGCACTCAATGCTTTTGAATCCGAATCGGGGATAATGCCCCCGCCAGTAAGCAGCACATCATCTAGTCCCTTTTCCTTCATCAGCTTTAAAACTTTTGGAAAAACTGTGTTGTGCGCGCCCGACAAGATGCTGATGCCAATGGCATCCACATCTTCTTGTAAGGCAGTATTTACAACCATTTCGGGTGTTTGGCGCAATCCAGTATAGATTACTTCCATACCTGCATCTTTCAAAGATGTGGCTATCACTTTCGCTCCGCGGTCGTGTCCATCTAAACCTACTTTTGCAACTAAAATTCTGATGGGTCTTTGCATCACTTAGTAATCGTCATCCATGTCATCGGTCAGTTCTTCAAAACCTCCACCACCTGTGCCGAACTCTTCAAATTCGTCTTCATCATCAAATTTCTTTTTGCGACCACCGCGACTGCTGCTGCGTTGCTCAATCATGTCGTCAAACTCTTCCATGCCTTCCATGGTTTTCAGTTCGTCAACCGATGGTTCCACTTCCACTTCCCCATCTTCTGTTTCCAGTTCGTTTGTAACCTCGGCTTCCTCTTCGGTATCCTCATCAAGGTTCAAATCCAATTCTTCTTCTTCCTGTTGTTTTTTACGTGGCATGATAAATGTTTTTGATTGGTTCTGTAATATTTAGGTGCAAAGGAAATACTCTATGTCATAAAATCAAAAGCGTAAACGAAAATATATTTGCGATGTTACAACAATTGGAATATCAAATTTGTGTTGAGCAATAATTTCTTATCCATAAAGCCGCTTCAATGCTTATTTTCGCCCACTGTTTTTTTAATGTCCATTGTCATTTTGAGCGTAGGGAAGACACTTCTTCACAGTAGGCTTCCTTCTTCGGCATGACAAAACAAACTGCCAACACAAATACAGCATGCTTTATAATATGAAAAGAAAAAATTCCGAGTCAGCCGTTTATCCCGAATTTGAGCAATTGAATATGCCTGCCATTGAAAAAGAAATTTTGCAATGGTGGAAAGAAAATAAAGTATTTGAGCGAAGTGTAAACGAACGCCCCGAAGAAAATCGTTTTGTGTTTTACGAAGGACCGCCAAGTGCAAACGGCAAACCCGGCATTCACCATGTGATGAGCCGCACCATCAAAGATTTATTTTGCCGCTTTAAAACATTGCAAGGTTATCGTGTGGAGCGCAAAGCAGGTTGGGATACGCACGGCTTGCCCATAGAGCTAAACGTGGAAAAAACTTTAGGCATCACCAAAGCAGATATTGGAACAAAAATAACCGTTGCCGAATACAACAAACTCTGTCGCGAAGATGTGATGCGCTACACTGATGTGTGGAATGACCTCACCGAAAAAATGGGCTATTGGGTGGACTTGGACAATCCTTATATCACCTACGAAAACAACTACATAGAAAGTTTGTGGGCGATTCTGAAAATGCTCTTTGATAAGGGTTTGTTGTATGAAGGTTACACCATACAGCCTTACTCACCTGCTGCGGGCACAGGTTTAAGTT
>CAZKHZ010000057.1:0-15934 GCA_964552715.1 uncultured Chitinophagaceae bacterium
GCAAAAAGCTGACTCCAACAAAAAAGCCGAAGACCGCATCAAAGAATTGCAAGATTTCATCCGCAGGTTTTCTGCCAATGCTTCTAAATCGCGTCAGGCAACCAGCCGTAAAAAAGCGTTGGATAAAATTAATCTTGAAGACATCAAACCTTCAAGCCGCAAGTACCCTGCCATCATGTTCAACAACCCAATTCGCGATGCAGGTAACGAAATTTTAGAAGTAAAAAACCTTACTAAAAAATCGGGTGGCGAAACATTGTTCAGCAACGTTTCTTTTTCTATCAAACGTGGCGACAAAATTGCGCTAATCAGCAATAATAGTCTTGCCGTTACTGCCCTGCTAAATATTTTGGACGGCACAGATACCGACTATCAAGGCACTTTTAAATGGGGCGTTACCACCACAGTTGGCTCCATTCCAAATGATAATACACACTTCTTTCATGGCGTGGATGCCAACCTTATTGATTGGTTGCGCCAGTATTCTGCTGAAGAAAAAGACGAGACTTTCATCCGTGGTTTCCTCGGCAAAATGTTGTTTTCGGGCGAAGAAGTTTTGAAGCAATGCAGTGTGCTTTCGGGAGGGGAGAAGATGCGCTGCATGTTCAGCCGTATGATGCTGATGCGTGGCAATGTGTTGTTGATGGACGAGCCTACCAATCACCTCGACTTGGAATCTATCACCGCGCTCAATAATGGTATGACGGACTTTAAGGGTTCTATCATCTTCACTTCGCGTGACCATGAGCTTACACAAACCATCGCCAACCGCGTTATTGAAATTTCTGAAAAAGGAATGTTAGATAAAGAAATGACCTTTGACGAATACCTTACTAGCGACCGCGTTGTAGCCCAACGTCAGGAACTTAGTATGATTTAAACGCGTGGCGATTGCTGCTGGTGTGTTTTATTTTGTGTAAAAATCATGGAGTTCTTTAATCTGTTCTCTACTTTTTATAAAGATGTAATTTCAAAAGATTTTATACAATAACCAATCATTACTCTACCAACACATCACACTTACCACCTCGCTCAGTGGGCTTACGCCCGCATTATTTACGGCATAAAAATAGAAGTAATAAGTTGCACCAGGCTTTAGACCTGCAAAGCGTTTCATGCGTTTTTCATTAAGGTCAAATTGAAATCCAGTGACCTTGCTGAAATGTGCATCCGAGGAAATTTGATTCATATTCGTAAGCGCAATTTTTCCATCTGGGTCTATCCGCAACCAATTGGGCAGTTGCCCGCCTTCCAGCATCAAGCAGCCATAATATTTCGCCTTCGGCAAAATGCCACAGGTAGCAATCAGTTCACCCGGCACCCCGCGCTTGATAGTTGCCATGGGCATGTCTGGTTTATTGGTAGGTGTGGGTTTGGCATCGCGAGGCTTCAAGCCGCATTGCTCTATGGCGGCATCGTCCATCAACTCATTGCGATAAATCCATTTTTGAATAAAAGGTCGCAGCACTTTCAGGTAATCTACACGCGCTAAATCTTTGGCTTTTTTTTGTGCAGTGGTGCTGTTTTGCCTGTCTTTGGCAATCAACCATGCAGCCGCCCAAACACTTTGTTTATCGGTGACCTTTATAATGTCATTCGCAGGAATTGCCCATGCAGCACTATTGGCAACAACCGCTGCTACAATAATTCCCTGCAAGGTATCGAACTTGTTATCTGGTCTTGGAATTGAATCTTGGTTAGGCATTTTATTTAATTTTTATGATGAATGAATAATAAACGACCACAAAAATGTTGTTGGGTAAAGGTTGTAGCCTGTATAGATATGTCGAAAACTAATAATGAAGGAGACAGAATTTCCGTTGGGGGAGACGGAGCTTCTATCGTTATGTATGTAACTTCTGTTGGAGGAGACGGAACTATTAATGAAGGACACGAAGGATATAATGGAGGATACGGAACTTTAACAACTATGAATGAAACTTCTGTAGTAGGAGACGGAGAATATATTTTAGGAGACGAAACTTCTAATGCAGGAGACGAAAAATAAAATGAGGGAGACATAACTTCAGTTGCAGGAGACGGAACTTCTGGGCAACAGATTAATATTTCCACAGCGTAGAATATGACTTTTGGTGTATCGAATAGCACATTCAACATTGTGCAGAATTTTGTTTTTGCTATTGCTAAGAAAAATAAAAACCTGATAAAAATAAAAATCGGGAGAAATATTTATTCAAGAAGCGGGAAAATGTTTTCTAATGATACCATCCTTTACAAAGTTTGTATCCATTTATTTTTTTGCTTGAACTATAAACCTTAGAAGTTAATCATTAGTGAAAGGTGTAGATTGTATCAATTCAGCATACCATTTGTTACTTTTAATAACATAATTGCTGCTACAAAAAAATATACCAAATTTGCACCTATGAAAAACATTATCATAGCATTTGCAGCACTTGCTGCCATCATTAATATAAGTGCTTGTAAAAAAGAAACCGCTGGCAACAGCGAGCCTAAGTTGATATTCAAATTTAAGTTCGACCCAACACAAGATAGGTACAATTCGTTTGGGCAACTAACCAATACATTGCCCGCAGGCAATGCAGGTGTTTCGCCAAAAATGAATAGCATGGCAGGGCATTACATTGAGCTTACACAAAGTGCATTTGTGGCAGTAGGTAAAGGCACTGTGGTGTATCATGCACCCGAAGTAACGCAAGGTGGTGAATCTGGCATTGACCATAGCAAGACTGTGTTGGCTGGCGATGGTGAAATGTTTTTTTCTATTCCATTAAAGGATGTGCAAGCAGGCGAATACGAATATTTGCGTATATCTGTTGCATACCAAAACTATACCGTGGATTTGCACTACGATACTGCATTTAAATATGGTGCTTATGATGTGTATGCTGACGAAATGCTACCCGCAACTGTAGCAAGTTTTATTGGGTTTAATACCTACATCAATACCTTTGCTGTAGCTGATGCAACAGTTCCTGTAAATGGATTTAGAAAGCAAGGCTTTTGGGGTACTCGCCAAAACAGTACCATCAATTTTAAAGAGAAAACCACGAACACTATTTTGTATCCATATCAACTTAATTACACTACATCTGCCCAAGGTCCAAGCGGAACTACAGTGCCAAATCCTATATTTAGCTCTTCGCCAATTCCAAGTGGTTCTTGTTTAGTTACAGGTGGTTTTGATGGTGGTAAATTGAAGATTACTGGCAATGAAACAAAGGATGTTGTGGTTATTGCATCCTTTTCTACCAACAAAAGTTTTGAATGGAAAGACTTAAACAGCAACGGCAAATGGGAGCCTACCAAAGGTGAATTTGTTGTTGATATGGGTGTGAGAGGTTTGAAGGCTTTTGTGCAATAAGTCTGACCAAGGTCAGACCGAGTATATCACTTTATCAGTATAAAAAATATTGAAGTACCTTTTTCTGTTTTCATTTATCCATTTTGTATCCTTTACCTCCTTTGCTCAAAATGAGAGCAAAAGTGAGTTAGCAAATGTGATGGTAAAAATGCTTCAATACATTAAGGCAGAAAAGGTATTGATTGAAAAGGCAAAGAAGCCCCAGCCATTCCCAAATTCATTCATAAAGATTTATACAGCTACTCCAACTGCAAACAAAAAGCTGTTGGATAATCACGCGCAACTTTCAGATAACTTTATGGCAATGCTCGAAAGTTATTATTGCAAAAAAAGCATTGACGAGCGCAAAGCAACTTTCAACTTGGTGGTGCAATCTTGCATTACTTGTCATCAACGGGCTTGCCCCGGACCAATACCAGCAATCGAAAAGCACCTTATTGACTAATGCTTGAGTAAGTCGGGGTTTTCTTCCACCTGCTTAATATGCAACACACGCTGCGGGAAAGGAATTTCGATGTTGTGCTCTTTGAATTTCTCAAATATGGCATAGTAGAGTAGGCTCTTCAACATCTTTGGGCGGTCGCTATATTCTGACGACCAAACGCGCAAATTGAAACTTAAACTACTGTCGGCAAACTCTTCAAACAATACATCTGGAGCGGGTTCCTTCAATACACCTTCGCACGCCATCGCTACTTCCATCAATACTTTTTTTATTTGCTTAGGGTCTTCGTTATACGAAACGCCCACCGGAAAATTGAAACGCACCTTATCGTCATGCAAACTCCAGTTTATTACTTTAAGATTGATGAAGTCAGCATTCGGAACAATGATGGCGATGTTATCGTTGGTAATAATGGTGGTGGCGCGGGCTGATATTTGGATGATGTTTCCGGCAATGCCTTCCACTTCCACACGGTCGCCAACTTTTATAGGTCTTTCAAACAAAATAATAAGTCCGCTGATAAAGTTGTTGCTCACATTTTGCAAACCAAAACCAATACCTATTCCCAATGCGCCAAACATTATTCCAAATGCGCTAAGATTAATGCCGCTTGTTTGAAGAATGATAAACAAACCTACTATCAAAATTGAGTAGCGAATAATGGTGGCAATGGATTCAGATTTACCTTTGTTGAGTTTATACCTCGGAAAAATCTTATCGGCTAAAAGTTTCTTAATTAGCGATGAAACAAAAAACACTATGGTTAATGAAACAACTAAAACTACTAATGATTTTGGTGTAAAAACATTTGAGCCAATGTGAAACAGGTCTTTTTTCCAAAATGAAATAATATCTTTCGAAGTCATGCGTAAGGCAATTTTAAATTTGATGATGCAGCTACAAAATTGTACTGCCTAAAGGCAATAGCACACTACTTTTTCACAGTTCTTTGCTCAATACGTTTTTCGTAGTGCGCACCTTGAAACACCCTGTTTACATAAATGCCTGGTGTGTGAATTTCGTTGGGGTCAAGTTCACCCACTGGCAATAGTTCCTCTACTTCTGCAATGGTTATTTTACCAGCCATAGCCATTAATGGATTGAAATTGCGGGCTGTGCCTTTGAATATAAGATTTCCTGCGTGGTCGCCTTTCCATGCTTTCACGATTGCAAAGTCGCTTTCAAAAGCATGTTCCATTAAATATTCTTTGCCATTAAATGCACGTGTTTCTTTTCCGTTGGCTACTTCGGTGCCTACACCTGCGGGTGTAAAAAATGCCGGAATGCCATAGCCCGCCATCATGCAACGGGTGGCAAGTGTGCCCTGCGGTATCAATTCTACTTCCAGCTCTCCGCTTAGTAATTGTCTTTCAAACTCTGCGTTTTCGCCCACATAGCTCGAAATCATTTTCTTCACCTGCTTGGTTTGCAACATCAGACCTATACCAAAATCATCCACCCCTGCATTGTTAGAAATGCAGGTTAAACCCTTTACGCCTTTGCGCACCAATGCCGCAATACAGTTTTCGGGAATGCCGCATAAGCCAAAACCTCCCAACATAATCACTGCATTATCTTCAATATCTTTTATTGCCTCATCAGCGTTAGAAACTACTTTGTTTATCATAAATTCTATTTCAACGCCAAATGTAAAAATAGAGAACAGAAACAGGAGATTAGAAATCAGATAAAGTAGTGTTTGAAGTAAGCCAAACACCTCTATAACTTACAGAGTTGAAGAAAGTAGCTTAGTACCTAAAGCCCATTCCTTTCTTTTTTGAAGCAAAATCATCTAAATCTTTCATGTCATCTTCCTTCAAAATAGAAAGCGATTCTTTGGTGCGTTCAGCTTTGTCTAAAGCAGCTAAGCGCAAATGCTGATTTTGAATAGAGCGCTCAATAACCTTTCTTATTTCGCGTGCATTGCCAAAGTGTTTGTCACGATTTTCGTAAAGCGTGGCAATGTAATTATTCAAATACACTTTGGCAGCATCATCGGGTTGCAGGTTTTCTTTATGCAACAACTCCAGAGCTATTTCTACCAATTCACTTACCGAATAATCGTTGAAAGTATAAGTCTTATCAAACCTTGATTTCAAACCCGGATTGGAAAGAATAAAACGATTCATCGGCTCGGTGTATCCTGCCACAATCACGGCAAATTCACCGCGCATATCTTCCATGCGTTTCAGCAATGTTTCGATGGCTTCGCGTCCATAGTCGTTGCCTTCGCCAAGCGAGTAGGCTTCGTCAATAAACAGAATTCCGCCTTTGGCTTCTTTGATAACGTCATCTGTTTTCAGCGCAGTTTGCCCGATGTATCCAGCAACTAAACCTTGCCTGTCCACTTCCACAGTGTGTCCTCTTTCGAGCAAGCCAAGTGCTTTATAAACTTTGGCAATAATGCGCGCCACGGTTGTTTTGCCCGTGCCCGGATTGCCGATAAATACACTATGCAAAGAGAAGCGGTTTAGGATGTCTTTTCCTTCTTCTTCATAAAAGCGCACAAGTTTTACCAGCTCATTTATTTCATCTTTTATATTGTTGATGCCTACCAAATTATTTAGTTCTTTCAAAGCATCGCGCAGCAGTTTTTCGTTAACCTTAATCTTGGTTTTTTTCTTGCGTTTGGTGTCAAAAACTTTTTTGATGTCATCTGTTTCTATCAGTGAGAGTTGTTCGGGATTTAAATCCTTCACATCACTGCGTTGCATCAGGCGCAAGCCTAAATTCATTTTAGCTTCCTCTATCGTTGCGTGTGCAAAGCGAGCATTACCAAAGGTTTTATCCCTATTTCGGAATGCTTCAGTAAGCGCATCAAATAAATAATTGTCTGCTTCTTCAGTAATATTTACCGCGCGCTCTTTGGCGGCAAGAAGCGCAATTTGATGTAACTCTTCGGGCAGGTAATCATCAAAATGGAAGAAGTGTTTGAAGCGCGATTTCAAACCAGGATTAGAGTCTAAAAAGTTTTCCATTTCGCGCGGATAGCCTGCTACCATAATGGCTACATCTTTGTTGCCATCGCTCATTTCTTTTACTAAAACTTCAATCACTTCGCGCCCAAAATCTTTAGAATCATCTGATTCGCGCGCCAAAGAATAGGCTTCGTCAATAAATAAAATGCCGCCTTTAGCTTCTTCCAAAGCCTTCTTCACTTTAGGAGCGGTTTGCCCTATGTATTCACCAATCAAATGTGATCGGTCAACTTCCTTTACATGACCCTTGCTCAATAGACCCATGCTTTTGTAAATCTGCCCTAGCATTTTTACAACGGTTGTTTTGCCCGTTCCAGGATTGCCTGTAAACACGCTATGCAAGCTGATGTTTTCGGCATCGCTGAAGCCTTTTGCCTGTCTAAGCTTTAGAAAGTTTAAATACTTAACGTGGTTCTTAATTTCATCTTTTAGTTCTTCCAAGCCAACCAACTCATCCATTTTGGCAATCTGCGCCTCAAGCGATTCGTTGGGCGAAACGGGCGCTTCGTTCAAAGCAAGATAAGCCTGTGGCACATTGCCTATTTCTATATCGCCTTCTTCATTTTCAAATCCAGTTTCAAGTGGAATCACAGCTATGAGCGTGTCCATAAAAACTATCTCTAACCTATAATGTTCATCCTTCCAAGTTCCCGGCACATCATTACCCCAACCCTCATTGAATGTAAATACTTCATTTTCTTTGCCCTCATCAACTTTGCGATGACGTTCAATATGTGCTTTCAATAAGCCTGAAGCATTATACCAGTTAAAAAATAGTTCACAGTTCCATTCGCTGGAAAGTTTGTTACGGAATTTCAGTTCGGCATATAAATACTGTGTTGTATTGCGGCTGATTTTTTTGAGGTAAACCTTTTCTTCTTCATTCACTGCATTGTAATCGCCCGAATAGAACTTAATGGATTGAATGCTGAAGTATGGATTGTTTTCGGTCGAAACTCTACCAACATCTTCCACAAAGAACTTACGCGAACCAATCAGTTCTCCGTCAATATATGCCTCCCAAGTGAATTCGCCTTTTGTCCAAAACAAACCGTGATTGGAATTGCCCCAGCCCTTATTGATATAAACTACATTTTCATCGCTGCGCACTTTCTTCTTTTCATCTTGTGTGCTTAACTCTTTTTTCTCTCCATTGATATGGGAATAAGCCTTCATGGTAATCAAACATTCCCAATCGCGCTCGTCAAAAAGTTTATTGTAAAAGGAAAGTTCACCACTGATGTAAGTGGTTTCCATTCTGTCGAAAACAGTACGGTATTCGCGGGTGCGGTTTGCCAACCATTCATCGGAAGCAAACACTTTCAATGACTTGAATTTGAAATTTTTCATAGCTTGTTCAATGATGAATATAAAACCTGACTAACGAAATGTCAAGGGTATAGTTGAAAAGAATAAGAGGGAAGCTGTCAATTGACAAGGCATTTAACAAAACAAAAACGCCCGCAACACTTGCAGGCGTTCTGTTGTTTAAGCGGAAAGAGAGGGATTCGAACCCTCGGTACCTTTTCAAGTACACACGCTTTCCAAGCGAGCCCGTTCAGCCACTCTGGCATCTTTCCGAATCGGCTGCGAACCTAAGGGATTGCAATGAAATAACCTACACATTTACACTTGTCCTTTTGTCTTTTTCTGCTTTGTAAATTTTGCTAAGAGTTGCAAGCTGTTAGCTTCAATTTAAGCCTTGAAAAAGAACAAAACTACTGAGCTTATTCTGTACACTTTATTTAATTAATACCCCTAAACATATTCCTTAAAATGCTCCACTGGATTTTGTCGTTTGCGTCAATTGTTTAATTTCACAGAATTACATCACATCAAATTTATGGGCTATGAATATTTTAAAAAACATTGTATTTGCAGTTTTAGTTGTTATCGGTATTGCGCTTGTGGGGGTTTATTTTTTGCCCGATAGCTATACTGTTAGCAGAGCAATTGAAATTGATAGATCACCTGAATTAGTTTTGGCGCGTATTACAAACTATAACACTTGGAGCGATTGGAGTCCTTGGTATGAACAAGAACCAACTGCTAAGCAAACATTTGAGGGTACCGCAGGGCAACCCAAGCATAAAATGTCATGGATAGGAGATAAGCTAGGTGAAGGCTCTTTGACTTTAGAATCGGTTTCGGCAAAAGATGGTGTTGTTGCTCGATTGGAATTTATAAAACCATTCAAGTCTTTAGCCGATGATATATGGTTATTAGAAAAAACTAATGCAGGAACAAAACTCACTTGGGTTAGTAAAGGATTATTGAGCTATCCTGTTGGAAGATTATTTGGTTTGAGCCTTGAAGGCATGTTGGGTGCGGATAAAGAAAAAGGATTAGGAAAGTTAAAAACTGTTCTTGAATTGCCTACCCAAGCAGAAGTAATTGCACCAGTAGAACCAACTGCTAAAGGCGATGGTTATTAAACGCTAATGTTTCCAACTGAAAATTAGGGTACTTTAAAGTTGATTGTTGTAGTTGAATTTTTCTCCTCTTTTGAGCCCAAAGTGAAAGTTGTATTACTGGTACTTACCCAATCGCCACTGCTGAATGTTTTATTGCCATCTGCATCATACAAAGCATACAAAAAATAAGTGCCTGGATGCATATAATTAAATGAATGACTGGTGTTGTTTGCATTCAAAATTACGTAGCGGGAGCGGTATTTCATATTTGCCAAATTTGGCGCAAAGCCTGAAATAAGTGGCTGTGTTGTAATCAATATGAATACATTTTTAGCAGGGTCTGGTGTAAAGCCTGAAACATTATAGCTGATGTTAGCTTTGCCAAGATAAGGCTGTTCGCTTTCTGGGTAAGGGTCGGCACCACCACCTACAGAGTAAAAAATAGCTTCCTGAACTCCGTTGAGGGCGGTAGAAAAGTCTTTAGTCAAACTCTTTTTGGGAAAGTTAAATGCAGCAACCGCAGGGAAACACGAGGTGGTGTCTTGCAATTTTGCCCTCCACTGCATGTGCAAAACAGGCTCGGCTAATGAGTTTAACTTATTGGTAAATGATTTAATAATCAAGCTATCGCTTTTGAACATCACTTCTGTGAACGCGCGATTTTTACCTTTTATAATTTCCGAAAAGCGATAGTAGGCAAGTGCAGAAGTTTCTGAAACACTATCTGCCAGAAAGTATGAAACACGGGTTACGCCTCCAAACGACCCTCCATTTCTAAATGCCACCCTGTATTGGTTATTATACTTTGCAATAAAGAAGGACATAAAAATGTCGTTCAAAGTATCCAATTCATTCTTAGCTGAAACTTGATTTTCGGAGATTGGTCTAAAGTCAACAATCCACTCGGGATAGCTGCCCAAATAAGTGGTGGAAGACACAGAGCCATTCCATATTCCTTTTACCTTATTTAGCAAACCAAAACCAACTGTGCTTTCGAGCGAGTTGGGTGTGTCTATATCTTTTTTATTGTCTTTTTTATCCTCTTTGCAGCCAGAGGCAGAAACTATTGTTGCCATTAAAGCGAGAATAAAAAACTTGATATGGTTCATTTTGAAGAGTTTGTTACTTAACTAATTTCAAAAGTAAGTGATAAAATTTACCAAGGTTAGTAAATTCATCAATTAGGATTTACTGGTATATTTTTCAAGGAATTAAAACTGATACCCTACTTGAAAGGTGTAATTGCGTGGTGCCTCAATTAAACCAGGGCGTAAAGTGTATTCAGTGTTAGAAATGTTTTTAACCATTACATTGAAGCTAATTTTTTCTTTGTAGGAATACCCTGCTCTCAAGTCCATTACAAAGTCCCCTTTATTATGTCCCTCGCGAAACAAGCGCACTGACTGCAAAGCACCCACACCAACTTTATCAATTTCTTTCATAAAACTATTGAAGAAGCAACGAACCCCAGCCATAAACCCTTTGTAATTAGTTGAAATATCTGCTTTGAATGAATGCTCAATTCTATACTTCAGAATTTTATAATCCAATTGAAAAACATTCGGGTCGTAAGCTAAATTGATTGGATTAAGAAAGGTATAGCCAATCATAAAGTTCAAAGGCACACCATAAATTTTTCCGCTGCCAATGCTGGATACTTCACAACCCATAATACGAACCGCAGGAACATTTTTTGCTTTAAAACCTAAAGCAACTCCAGGTTCTTCACCAGGTTCCAACGTCTGAAACTCAATCATATTATTATAGTAGTTTACAAAGCCGCTTAAATCTGCAAAGAAAAGCCATCTGCTAATTTTTATACCTTGCTTTACACCCAGTTCCGCACCCCAGCCGGCTTCAGGCAAGAGGCTTGAGTTCGGAAATACTTGTGCCCCGCTACGCACTGTTCGGGTGAATTTTTCCGCTATTGCAGGATAGCGAAAACCCTGCCCCCACGAAGCGCGAATGAAAGTTCCTTCGGCTGCCTGATAATTTAATCCAACTCTAAAAACCGGAATTACTGGAGATATGGCTCTTGGAACCAAACGAGTATTCCCGCTGTTAATACTTAAAGACCAAATATCTGCAGTTTGTACTATTGTATCCAGTTTTGCAAACTCAAGTCGCACACCTGCATTTAAAGTTAACTTGCCAAAGAACTTTTTATCAAATTGAAAATATGCTCCGGCATTATGCGCTGTTTTTCTGCTAAAAGTTGTTCCCACAGCATTTGTGTAAAAATAACTTGCTCCAGTTGTTATTACTAACGCTAATGCTTTAAATTCTTTAAGGAATGAATAATCAAAATAATGATTGCGCGTTTCTGATGAGTCGCCTGCACCGGCTGTGTTATAAATCTGCGTGTAATAAGTGCGATGTTTTAAACTGTGACGATTGCCTTGTGGATCGTAATAATTAATGAAAGGGTCAACACTTACTGTTGTGGTTAATCTGTTAGAAAGTTCGGTTGGGAAGTATGCAAAGCTATCGGCATTTGTTGTGGTGAAATTTGGAACTCCATAAGTAGCTTTTGCATAAGAAGGCCAAGATGTTTGAACGGTATCATTGCCGTATCCCCAAAGGATAAAAAAGTCTTGGTAATCTTCGCGCAACACACTAAAGTTGACTCCTACATTTATCTTGTCAAACTTTTTTGGGATGTAACGCAACTTACCAAAACCCCTGATTATACGCGAACGATTAGCATATCTAAAACCTTCATCTTCCTGATAGGCACCCGAAACCAGCACATCTAAATTTCCATATCTTTTGGCGTGCGTAAACTGAAAACCTCCAAACAATGGACGGTGAATACGGCTGGTAGTATCTCCGTTTTTGCTGATTCTTTTTCTGTTCCAAAACCAACTCATCTTTTTGTCTTTGGGCTGTTGGTACAAACCGAAATTGATGAGTAACTTGTTATACATCTCAGGCTTTACAGCCATTGTGCGAAAGTTCATAATACCATTCATGGCACTTGAACCGTAAGATGCAGATACAGCACCTTTAATAATCTCCACTTGCTCAACTGCTTCAAGCGGCATACCAGACCAGTTTACGCCACCATTTTCGGGGCTAATGATTGGAATATCATCCAACATTACCAACACTCTACTTCCCGCGCCATCAGCAAAACTTCCACCACCACGTATGCTGGTATTTTTGCCCAACATATTTACTCCGGGCACATAGTTTAATGCTTCTTCTGCTCTGGAATTACTCTGAGTGATTTGTGCACCTTTTAAAACTTCCATCGAAACTGTTTCTTCACCTAGCTTCTTTTCATATTTAGCTCCAGTTACTACTACAATATCTAATTCCATTTGAGTTTCAGAAAGCCTAGTATTTAAAGTTTTGGATTCACCTTCGCGTACCAATACATCTACATTGCGAGAATCATAGCCCATATAAGAAAATACAAGGGTTATTCTACCTGGCTTTACTTGAAGTTCAAACTTTCCTTTATCATCCGTTATCTGCCCATCAGTAGTCCCTTTTAACACAACGCTAACACCTATTAGCTCGCTATTGTCTTTGTCATCATAAACCGTACCCCTAACAATGGTTTGTGCCTTTGAGATAATGGAACAAAATACTATCAGTGCGCATAAAATTTTTCTCATTCTTTAGTCCGTTTTGTTAAATCAATTCTGCCCAATTCCATTTCCGCATCGCGGCAAAAATAGAAGATTGGGTTGTGTTAAGAAATTGGCGTGTGGATAAGTAGTACCTAAAACATTCATTGTTGCTGTGTTTGGACTAAATACAGGTTGTTTGACTTCAAATTGCACCTATGTATTCCACTTTTGTTGCTTGAATATTTTTCCACAACGTAATTTTCAATCGCTAGCTTTTATACATTCGCCACATCATGTCAGAGTTTTTAGTTAGTGCAAGAAAGTATCGCCCAGTAGTTTTTGGTGATATGGTAGGGCAGGAGCATGTAAGCAACACCCTGCGCAATGCCATTAAAAGTGGAAAGTTAGCGCACGCATTTTTGTTTTGCGGACCAAGAGGTGTGGGTAAAACAACTGCTGCACGTATTCTTGCCAAAACTATCAACTGCGAAAATCCCACTTCAGAATTTGAGGCTTGCGGCACTTGTAATTCATGTGTTGCTTTTAGCCAAAACAGTTCATTTAATATTTATGAATTGGATGCAGCATCTAATAACAGTGTAGATGACATTCGTGAGTTGGTAACGCAAGTTCGTTTTCCACCACAAAGCGGCAAGTTTAAAATCTATATTATAGATGAGGTACACATGCTTTCATCTTCGGCATTCAATGCTTTTTTGAAAACTTTGGAGGAGCCGCCATCTTATTGCAAGTTTATTCTTGCTACTACCGAAAAGCATAAGATACTTCCTACAATCTTGTCTCGCTGTCAAGTATTTGATTTTAGAAGGATTTCTACTGAGGTAATCGTGAATTACCTGCGTGGAATTTGCCAAACAGAAAGTATTCCATTTGAAGAAGATGCCTTGCACATCATTGCTCAAAAATCGGATGGCGGCATGCGCGATGCACTGAGTATGCTTGACCGCTTGGTGAGTTTTGGTGGAGGGAAGTTGACTTATGTGGAGGTTTTAGAAAACCTTAATGTGCTTGACTACGATTACTTTTTTAAAATAACTGAGGCTCTATTGGCAGAAGATGTAGCGCAAATAATGCTGCACTTTAATACGATTCTGCAAAAGGGTTTTGAGGGCGATGATTTCATTATTGGCTTGTGCGAGCACTTCCGCAACTTGCTTTTCTGTAAAGATGCGGCTACGGTAAAATTGCTTGAAATGAGCAATAGCCTAAAAGAGCGATACGCCCATCAAGCTACACTTGCCAGCGGAACATTTTTGGTGAATTGTTTGGCATTGGGCAATCAATGTGATGTTCAATACAAGCAAAGCAAAAATAAGCGACTGACGGTTGAACTTGCGCTTGTAAAAATGTGTTACATCAACCGATTAACCGACAGCAGCGATGCGGTGAAAAAAAAAACTGACGGAGACTCTGTAAGTCAAGAAAAATCAAACAGCGATAACGCTTTTTCACCTGCCTTAAAAGTAGAACGAGAACAGGAGTTCCTAAATCAAGTTAGGAATGCAAAAGAGGAAGATGTTAGGTCTGCTTTAAATAAAGTGGTAGTAAAAGCCGAAGCCACCGAAGCGCAACCTGTTGTTCCTACTGCATCTTCATCTGCTATTCGAAAAACTGCAAAACTTATTTCGCTAGATGATGCATTGAGTGGTGATAGTAAAAAGCAATCATCCCAAACCGTTAAAACGGTTAATGACGAATCGGAAGATTATGTTCAAATAGTAGCACTCAATCAGGAAAGTTTAGAAAAGCTATGGCAGCAATTTGGCGAGCAATTGCCAGACCATAAACGAGGGGCTAAAGTATTGTTTACGGCTTTCAAACCAGTCTTTTCTGGTGTTGATGTTTCTACTTTGGTTCAATCGTCTTCTCAAAAAGAAAAGTTGGATGAAGAGTTAAACGCGCTGAAATATTTTTTGAAGAAATATACTGGTGTTGAGTTAAAGGTAACTTTTGAAGTGGATAAAAGTGCTGCATCTACAACGGCAAAACCATACACCGATGAAGAAAAAATGAAACGCCTTATTGAAAAAAACCCTAGCGTAAGGTTATTGCAACAAAGGTTTGGTTTGAGTTTGGATTATGATAATTAGAGGAATTCATTAGACTGCATAGAAAATTCATTTTTTTAAGACACTCTTCTTCTTAATTAAAGCAGACTAAAGTCCGCAAAAGCGTGGTTTGTTATTTTCAGAATGAACAGCCGTAAATATGTAATTCTGTAAATCTATGCCCTTGCTTACAAAAGATTTTCAACTTGATATTAAAGTTAAGGACTTAAACAATTATGATTGCAGACTCAAATCGCATGGCAAAAAAGCAACCTGACAAATTATCGCATCGTTTTTTCCCTTCAAAGTTATTGTTGTTTGGAGAGCATACCATCAACAAAGGTTCGATGGGCATAGCCATACCATCACACAGGTTTGAGGGATTTTTTCAACAAGAAGAAAACCTAACTGGTGCAAAGGCGGCAAGCAACCAACTGCTTGAAGTGCTTTGTAACTATATTATTTTCCACAAAAAGCTATCTCAGAACATTGATACTGACCGCCTGCTGATGGATGTGGAATCTGGTTTGCATTTTGATTCTACCATTCCGCAGGGTTATGGTTTGGGCAGTTCTGGTGCATTGGCTGCGGGGATATTGCACAATTACGCGTCCACTAAGTTTAGTGAAAACAACTTGGATGCAGCCCGCGAAATTCTTGCAGATATTGAAAGCTATTATCATGGCAAAAGCTCGGGCTTGGATGCCTTGGTTAGCTTTTTGGATGTGCCTGTGCTGATTACAGAAAAGGGAATTGAGAAGATTGAATTGCCAAAGGTGAAAGAACCTGTGTTGAAATGGTTTTTGGTGGACACTTCCAAGGCGCGCAGCACAGCAGATTATGTCAATCATTTTTTGAAGAAGCATGAAGACAATCTGTTTGCAAAAGATGTTGCCGACTCGTTGGTGCCGGCAGTAAATCACTGCATAGATTTGTTGCTCCAATCAAAAAGCGAAAAGCTATTCAAGGCTTTTGCCATTCTTTCGCAATTGCAGATGAACCTGTTGCCAGAATTTATTCCCCAAGGCATGCACAACGCTTGGCGCGAGGGGTTGCGAACAAATAACTTTTTGTTGAAGATATGTGGTGCAGGCGGTGGTGGGT
>CAZKHZ010000057.1:15944-18769 GCA_964552715.1 uncultured Chitinophagaceae bacterium
GGGTTTATGCTTGGCATCTGCAAAGCGGATATTGACCCTTCGCAATTTTTTTCAAGCCATAAAGTAGTGGAAGTAATGCTGAGTTAAATTGCTGTTTGGCAGCTCTTGGTGATTTGCTTCACTTTCTCTGATTTTATCTTTTTATCTGTTTTCAGAAACTCCTCTGCTATGTAATTCATCACGTTTGCAACTTCTATTTCGTTCAGCTTAATGGCATACATCGGTTGATTGTATAACACGCCATTCACCATCAATTCGCCATTCATTCCATTTTGAATCCAGCAGGGAATTGAATCAAACTTCTCAATAGCAATGTCTGCCTTTATTAGTGGTGGAATCAACTGTCGCACTCCACTGCCATCTTTGCCGTGGCAGTCGGCACAATGTAATTCATACACCGCCTTGCCGGGATGGTCAACAACGCCAAAGGTGAAAAGATTGGACGCGATAAAACCAACAACAATAATTATGGGCGAAATCTTAAAGAGTAAAATGGCAAACTTTTTCATGGTGCGGCATAATTAAGGATTATTGATAGACACATTGCTCATAACACTAAATCAAATATGTTTGAGTTGGTGTAAACTTGGAAAAGGGACAAGAGACAGGTGACGAGGGACGCTGTAAACGTCCCTCGTCCCATTTCGTTCCTCGTCCCTTCCGATAGCTATAGGGATTGATTTTCGCAAACCTGATTTATTTCAGTACAATACTTACTTTAGCATTATGCTAGAAGGTTTTGTAACTCGATTCGCAATAATTTTTTCGGTATCAACTTTGCGCTATTTGCTTTTTGCAGGGGTAGCTTATCTGCTATTTTATGTTTGGAAAAGGCGCGACTGGATTGGCATGAAGATTCAGCAGAAATTCCCCGAGCGAGCGCACATCAAGCGCGAAATATTATACTCTTTACTTACCTTTTTAGTTTTCTCAATAGGTGGTGGAAGTATATATCTACTTAAAAGCGCAGGCTACACTAAAATCTACACCGACTTTGCCGAGCACAGTGTTTGGTATTTTATATTCAGTGTAGTTGTTTTCATCATTGCGCACGATACCTACTTCTATTGGACACATCGCCTAATGCACCACAAGAAAATTTATAAGTATGTGCATTTGGTGCATCATCAAAGCACCAACCCTACACCTTGGGCATCATTTGCTTTTCATCCTTTTGAAGCTTTAATAGAATTAAGCATTTTGCCTATCATCATTTTTATAATGCCTATTCATCCGTTTGCCATTCTTGCATGGGTTTTATACATGACTTTTATGAATGTGCTTGGGCATACAGGCTTTGAGTTTTATCCTTCGGGCTTTACAAAAGCGGCACTTACAAAATGGCATAATACCTCCACGCACCACAACATGCACCATCGTTTAGTAAACTGCAATTATGGTTTGTATTTTAATGTGTGGGATATGATAATGCGCACCAATCACGAAAAGTATCACGAGAACTTTGAGGCTGTGCGCGCAAATTTTAATTCAAACAAAGCGGAAGAAAACTCCGGTGCATCTGCCGACTTGCAAACTGCTTAATGTTGTAATTCGCTTAATGTGCTTCCACAAATAATGACTCCGCTGCTGTATCAAAAGATTGTTCAAAAAGGCACTGCTTTAGGCATAAAAACTATTGAAGGCATTACACCACATGCTCCGTCCAATCAATCCTTGACAGCAAGACAGGTGGTGAATAAACTACTAGGAAACGATATTGAAATCATTAAGGATGAAAGCGGAAAACCATTTGTGAAAGATACTGCATTGCACATCTCACTTTCGCATTCTTCTACTTTGGCAGCGGCTATTGTAAGCGAACAACATGCTGTAGGAATTGATATTGAAACCATACATACGCGCATCGAACGCATAGCACATAAATTTCTTTCAGTAGAAGAATTGGAAGCTATAACTTTTAATAGAGTTGAAACCTTGTTGCTGTATTGGAGTGCCAAAGAAGCCTTGTATAAATTGTATGCAAAGAAACAATTGGAGTTTACTACTCAGTTGATTGTGCAGCCATTTCAGTTGCAACAAAGCGGCATTTTAAAAGGCTCAATTATTGTTGCCGAAGAGCAGGAAATTTTTACCGATTTAGATATTCATTACGAATTTTTGGAAGGGCATGTGATGGCTTATGTGTTAGGGCGGTAGATGACTGTTTTGGAGGCTAAAGAAAATTCCTTCTTCTGTTTCATCACTTCATTATGTGCATTCAACAGTTTCATAATTTCTTCTAGGTTTTGTTCTTCTTCGGGTTTTGCTTGTTCAAAAAGCAATTTAGCTTCAATGGTTTTTAATTGATTGAAAACAAGGTATTGTTTCAAGCGAATTACTGAACTTTCTATATCGCGAACAAAGATGTGTTTCTTTTCAGGCACAAATATTTTAAACTTCTTCTCCCAATTTTCGCTGATGCTGTATTTGCTTGAAAGCAACTGAATGGCAGTGGTGCTGATTTCTGGGTCTTCGTGGGCACTGTAAAAGTTTTCGCTTAGAATCTCATTGTTGCGGATGTTCTCTGTAATCAACGCATAAATCTTTTTCAGCGATACCGTAGTTATTTCAATGCCCTCTAATTCCTCAGTCAAATACTGTGAAACGGGCATCTTGGTGTTTTCATCAATAAAAATCTCCCAACTACCGTATTCTAAAAACAAACGTAAAATGTCGCGCTCTAATATTTCGAGCGTGTTTGAAGTTGGCTCAATTTGTTTTTGATGCTCGGCTTCTAAAACAGTTTTTTCTTCAATTGTATAATCAGACCTTTCTGTTTTGTTGCTTTCATCATTCGCCTTCCTCCTGCGGATTTTATTTACCTC
>CAZKHZ010000058.1:0-3100 GCA_964552715.1 uncultured Chitinophagaceae bacterium
AATCACCTACACCAACTTCTCTTTAAGATACTTTGCTGTATAGCTTTCCTTAATTTCAAGCAAACCTTCAGGCGCACCCTGATACAACACATAGCCGCCATCATCGCCACCCACAGGACCAAGGTCAATCAGCCAGTCGGCACATTTAATCACATCCATATTATGCTCTATTACAATAATGCTGTGCCCCGCTTCTATCAATTGATTAAACGCGCGCATCAGTTTGTTGATGTCGTGAAAATGCAAGCCTGTGGTGGGTTCATCAAATATAAACAACAGCGGATGCGCACTTGCGCCCTTCTGTAAAAACGAAGCCAGCTTCACGCGTTGCGCCTCCCCACCGCTAAGTGTAGAAGACGATTGCCCGAGTTTTACATAACCCAAACCAACATCCTGCAAGGGTTTCAGCTTTTGCGACACATCGCGTTGGTCGCTGAAAAAGTCCATCGCCTCGTCCACACTCAACTCCAATATTTCAAAAATACTCTTGCCTTTGTATTGTACCTCCAGCACGTCTTCTTTGAATTTGCGTCCATTGCAGGCTTCGCATTTCAAATGCACATCGGCAAGAAACTGCATTTCCACTACCACCGCGCCATCGCCTTTACACACTTCACATCTGCCACCTTCTACGTTAAAAGAAAAAGTTGCAGGCTGATAGCCGCGCATCTTTGAAAGTTGCTGGCGCGAAAACAATTCGCGAATGTTGTCATAGGCTTTTACATAAGTTACGGGGTTGCTACGCGAGCTTCTGCCCAAGGGGTTTTGGTCAATCATCTCTATGCCCGAAATGCGCTTCACATCGCCTATCAATTCGCGAAACATACCCGGCTTTTCACCCGCGCCATCAAAGCGTTGCAGCAAAGCAGGATATAGTATTTTCTTTATCAAAGTTGTTTTACCACTGCCGCTCACGCCAGTCACCACCGTAAGTGCATGAAGCGGAAAACGTGCATCCACATTCTTTAAGTTGTGTTGCGAAGCGTTCTTTATCTCAATAAAGTTCACTGGCTTTCTGCGGATTTTAGGCACCTCAATTTCGAGCTTGCCATTCAAGTATTTTGCAGTAAGAGAATCGCTGTTGGCTATCAGGTTTTGTGGCGTGTCGTTAAACACCAGTTCACCGCCAAGAATTCCCGCTTCGGGACCCATGTCCACAATGTGGTCGCACTGTCGCATGATGTCCTCATCGTGTTCCACCACCACCACCGTGTTGCCCAAGTCGCGCAGGTTTTTCAACACGCGAATTAAGTTCCCTGTATCGTGCTGATGCAGACCAATGCTTGGTTCATCCAATATGTATAAACTCGAAGTCAGATTGCTGCCGATGCTGCGCGTCAGGTTGATGCGTTGCGTTTCACCACCGCTTAGTGTGTTCGAAAGGCGATTGAGTGTCAGATAGCCTAATCCTACTTCCATCATGGTGCGCACGCGGTTGTGAATTTCGGTAAGTATGCGCTCAGATATTTTTTGTTCTTGCGCTGTTAGTTTAAAGTCGTTTACCACACCCTGCAAATGTTTGATGGGTGTAAGCAAAAGGTCGGCAATACTTTGCCCGTTCACCTTCACATACGAGGCATCTTTGCGAATGCGCGAGCCACGACAATCGGGGCAGGTGGTGCGCCCCCGATAGCGCGAAAGCATCACACGATATTGTATTTTGTAACTCTTTTCTTCTATATATTGAAAGAAGTATGTCAAGCCCTGAAAATATTCATTGCCCGTCCAAAGCAACTTCTTTTCCTCATCATTCAAGTCGCAATATGCGCGATGAATAGGGAAATCAAACAAGATGCCTTTCTTCAATAATGGCTCTAACCATTCACTCATCTTTTCGCCACGCCACGCAGCCACAGCGCCATCATACACACTCAATGTTTTATCAGGAAAAACAAGATCGTCATCCAAGCCCATCACCGTCCCAAAACCTTCACAAGTTTTGCAAGCACCATAAGGATTATTAAAGTTGAAAAGGTTAGGCGAAGGCAATTCAAAAGTAATGCCATCAGCCTCAAAGCGGTCGTTGAACTGACGCTTTTTATTGTCGCCATACTCTATCAAACATTCGCCATGTCCTTCGTTAAAAGCGGTTTGCACCGAGTCGGCAACCCGCGATGAAAGGTCTTCATCGCCATGCTTCACCACCAGCCTATCCACCACCACTTCCACAAACTTTTCTTTGCTTTTCAAGATGCTTTCGTCTTCCAACGCATCTTCAATTCTTAACAGGGTGTTGTTCCACTTGATACGTGTAAAACCCTTTTGCAGCAGCAGTTTCAGCTCTTCGTCCAATTTCTTCTTTGCCTTGGCAATAAAAATGATATACACCTTTTCATCCTCGGGTAAGGCGAAAACAAAATTCACCACATCATTCACTTCATGCTTGCTTACCGCTTCGCCACTCACTGGTGAATAGGTAACACCGATGCGCGCAAATAGCAGTCGGAAGTAATCGTAAATCTCCGTAAGCGAACCAACAGTAGAGCGCGTGGTTCTTGTGCTCACCTTCTGTTCAATAGCGATGGCTGGGCACAAGCCTTTGATGTAGTCCACATCGGGTTTATCCATACGGCTAAGAAACTGACGCGCATAAGCCGAAAGCGACTCTACATACCTGCGTTGCCCTTCAGCATACAGGGTGTCAATGGTAAGCGATGATTTGCCGCTACCACTCACGCCAGTCACCACAATCAGTTTGTGCTTAGGCAATTCCACATCCACATTTTTGAGGTTGTGCACGCGCGCGCCTTTTATAAAAATGTGTTGAAGTCCTTTGGTTTTATCCGCCTTGGTTTCGGGAGTTGCAGCTACTTGCATGTATTGGAAAACATTAAACAGCAAACATAGTTTATCTTAACTGGAGAATTGGCTAGTGATAGTAAACTTTTGTGAAGTCTTCATTCATAGTTTATTACATTAGACTAGGAGATTGACATAATCTACTTTTACACTACCCAATGTTGCTACTATTTTCTCCTGCGCGCCTTCACCTGAACCTTGCGCGTCCAACTTTTTCTTCTGCGCGCCTTCACCTGAACCCTGCGCGTCCAACTTTTTCCTCTGCGCGCCTTCACCTGAACGCTGCGCGTCCAACTTTTTC
>CAZKHZ010000058.1:3200-13913 GCA_964552715.1 uncultured Chitinophagaceae bacterium
GTCCAACTTTTTCTTCTGCGCGCCTTCACCTGAACGCTGCGCGTCCAACTTTTTCTCCTGCGCGTCTTTGCCTAAACCCTGTGTAATTGACTTTTTTCCTTGCGCTTTTGCATGTAAAATCCTGCCATCCTTACCCAAAATTCCCGTCTGTTCACCTCACAACAATCATTTTAATAGCAACAGCCACACAATCCTAAAAATTGTTGTTCAAACATCAATTAAAGTTTAAACAGTACTTTCACATTACAATTCTTTCAATATGGAAAATCAATTGCATAGAAGAAGTTTCTTAACACGGCTATCTGTAGGCGTCACATCGCTTTTAGCCCTTCCGCTGGCAGGCGCAGCCAAAAGCCTCAAGCAAAGTTTTCAATCAAGCAACAAAGCAAAAATGGAACCAATCATTCAAATCAAACCGATGGGTTTTCAGTGGGAAACTGCCGACCCTTTTCTTTTCTGTGTGCACCATGAAGACCACTTCCCGGCAGGCAATGAAGTGATGGGACCCGCTGTGTCGCTCAAGGGCAGAAACATAGGCGATGACTTTATTATTAAAGACGGATTCAGAATGTATCATGGGCGCACAGTGCCGGGCTTTCCCGGGCATCCGCACCGAGGTTTTGAAACCATCACGGTGGTGCGCAAAGGCATGGTGGACCATGCAGATTCAATGGGTGCTTCGGGCAGATATGGCAACGGTGATGTGCAATGGATGACCGCAGGCAAGGGTGTGCAACATGCCGAAATGTTTCCGCTTATCAACAAGGATAAAGACAATCCGATGGAGTTGTTCCAAATATGGCTGAACCTGCCCAAAAAGAACAAAATGGTAGAGCCGTATTTCAAAATGTTGTGGGGAGAAGATATTCCAAATTATAAGCACAAAGACACCAATCAAAATCATACCATTGTGGAGGTAATTGCAGGAGCCTTGGGTGATAAAAAGGCGGGCGCGCCACCTCCAGATTCCTGGGCTGCCGACCCACAAAACCATGTAGCAGTTTGGAACATCAAGATGGAAGCAGGTGCCGTGTGGATTTTGCCTAAAACAGCAGCGGGGATAAACAGAAATATTTATTTCTATCAAGGCGATACCCTGCAAGTGGGCGAAACCACTGTGCCGAAATATAATGCCGTGACATTAAAATCTGACATGGATGTGGTGTTGCATAATGGCAATGCCGAATGCCGCATATTATTGCTGCAAGGCAAACCAATGGATGAAACAGTAATTCAATACGGACCTTTTGTGATGAACTCAAAGGAGGAAATCAATCAAGCGTTTGAAGACTATCACAAAACGCAGTTTGGTGGCTGGCCTTGGTCGCGCTACGACCAAGTACATCCGCGCGAAAAAGGTCGCTTTGCCAAACATGCCGATGGAAGCGAAGAAGTGAAGCAAGGCTAATGTCTTCGTGCGACTTTGTGAGATAAGTTTCATTGAGACATAAATGCTGTTTAATCAAACAGTCATCTAAACACTCGGTCTGACCAAAGTCAGACTTGGTATAAAACTAAAAAGGCTGCCTCATTCGAGACAGCCTTTTTTATACTATACCTTTTGTGAATATTATTCAGCAGCAGGCTCTTCGGTAGATGTAGTTGTTTCAGCATCGGTATCTTTCTTCTTAGTAGTACCTGCTCTTCTTGTTTTCTTCTTAGGCTCGGCACTTGTAGAAGTGTTTTTGTTTTGAGTGTAAATCTCATTGAAATCTACTAACTCAATCATTGCCATTTCGGCAGCATCACCTGGACGGAATCCAGTTTTGATAATGCGTGTGTAACCGCCTGGGCGGTTAGCAATTTTACCAGCAATAGTTCCAAACAATTCTTTCACTGCCTCCTTGCTTCTCAAAGAACTGAAAGTCAATCTGCGAGAATGCGTAGAATCAGTTTTTGATTTTGTAATCAAAGGCTCAATAAAACCTCTTAATGCTTTCGCTTTTGCTACTGTTGTAAAAATGCGCTTATGCTCAATCAAAGAACCTGCAAGATTCATCATCAATGCATGGCGGTGAGCTGTTTTTCTTCCGAGATTGTTTACTTTATCTCCGTGTCTCATTACTGTATCTTTTTAATTATATTAATTAGTATTCAGTGGCGAATTATGCTTCGTCCAATTTGTATTTGCTCAAATCCATTCCAAAACTCAAACCTTTCTCGTGTAACAAGGCTTCGATTTCCACCAAACTCTTTTTACCAAAGTTGCGGAACTTCAACAAATCATTTGTGTTGAAAGAAACCAACTCTTCAAGGCTATTGATTTTAGCAGCTTTCAAGCAATTGAATGCACGAACGCTTAAATCTAAATCCTCTAAAGGTGTTTTTAATAATTTACGCAAGTGTAAAGCCTGCTCATCCACTACATCGTTTTCAACATGAACTGGAGCATCAAAAGCAATATGCTCGTCAGTAATCAACATCATGTGTTGAATCAAAATACGAGATGCTTCTTTCAATGCCTCTTCAGGGTGTGTAGTACCGTCAGTAGAAATATCTAAAATCAATTTTTCGAAGTCAACACGTTGTTCAACACGGTAAGACTCAACACTGTATTTTACATTTCTGATTGGTGTGTAGATAGAGTCAATTGCTACGAAGCCGATTGGCAAATCTTTTACATTATTTTCGTCAGCAGCAACATAACCACGACCTTTAGAAACAGTTAATTCTAATTCTAAAGTAACTGATGGCTCTAAGTTGCAGATAACCAACTCAGGATTCATTACCTGATAAACACTAGTGTGTTTTTCGATTACTCCAGCTTTGAAAGTATCAGAACCTTTTACAGAGATATAAATTTTGTCGCTTTGAGACTCATCATCCATTACTTTTTTCAAGCGAACTTGTTTTAAGTTCAACACGATTTCGGTAACGTCTTCGATTACACCTTTAATAGTTGAAAATTCATGGTCAACACCAGAGATTTTCAAGCCAGAAACTGCATAACCTTCCAATGAAGATAAAAGCACTCTGCGCAAAGCGTTTCCGATTGTTACGCCAAAACCTGGCTCTAAAGGTTTGAACTCGAAAGTTCCTTCAAAATCAGTTGCTTTTTGAAGAGATATTTTGTCTGGTTTTTGAAAAGTTAGAAGACCCATACGAATGATTGGTTTTTACAATAAGGGCGGCAAAAGTAGTATAATCTGATTAATCAGCAAATATTTGGCTGCCTAAATTCTATAAAGTAAGTAAATGCTTATTATTAATGCGGCTCAGCGGTATGTTGCTCCTCCGATTCCATAAATGGTTTCTTTGGTTTATGGTTGGGGTCTTCTTCATGAAGAATAAAATCTTCAATCTGCTCAGCACCCAAGCGTTTTGCCTTAATCATCTTGTTTTTGTCCAAAATATAAATTTGTGGCGTGCTTTGAATATCCCACTCATACCGGAAATTACTTTGGCGATATGGGTCGGCAACATTTATCCAGTCCAATCCTTTTTCGCGTATAAAGGAAGTCCACTTATCAAGGTGTTCCTTCGCCATTATGGCTGGTGCAACCACTTCCATATCCACTCCTGCTTTTTTTAAATTGTGGTAGGCTTCTAACAAAATAGGTATTTCTTTTTTGCAATGTCCGCAATCTGGATCCCAAAAGCAGAGCACGGTGTATTTGTTAGGAAGGTTATACAAAGTGTAGAACTTCTTTAAAGTAGAATCCGAAAGACTGAAGTTTAGCGCTTTTTTGCCAATCAACAGAGGCTCAAGAATTGCCCCTCTTTCATTAATTTTTGAAAGTTGTGCAGAATCAACCCATGTTGCAAAACCTTTCGAGTAGTAGTTCTTTACTAAATGAACATACACGGCATCCATACCCATAATTTTCGCATTTGCCATGTTGTTCAAAAAATACACCAGCATATATTTAAAAATGTCGCCTTTAGGGTCTGCTTTTGCTAACACTTCATCAGATGCAGTAATAAGCGAATCAGGAATTTGCACTACAGTTTTGGTAAAGAATTGCTTCAATTTGTTGTGGAAGATTGGTGTACGCAAAAGGCGGTCGTCATTCATGTCCAAATTATCCCAGTAGTGCGATTTGTACCAACGCCATTGAAAGGTAGAGTCAATAATTTTGCCAGATGCATCTTTAGGAAATTCTGGTACTTCGGGGTCTTTCATTGCCTTGATAAGTTTGGCGTAGAATAATTGCGGAAAATCGCTTACAATGCCTTCGCGTTTAGCTTTCACATCGGTATCTACCTTTTTAAGTTCATTTTTAAGCTTCTCGGTAGTTTCAGGATTTGATGAAGCCTTGAGAATGGTATTAATTGAATCAGAGTATTTCCTCATCTTGTTGAGGTATAGCATATCATCGTAGAATAGTTTATTTTCTACCGAGCCAGTTATTTTCATTTTGCCAGCAAGCTCACCCGAGTCTGTTTCCATTTGGAAAGAAGGTTCGCTCATAATTACTTCAAAGTATCTGTTTCCCAATTTTGGAAATACAGCCAAGTAGATTCCTCCTGGCAAAGCAGTGTCTGCTTTGATATTGAATGCCCCTTTGGAATCAGAGTAGATGGTATCTTTTACATATTGCTTATCACCGCTATAAAAGGCAAGAATCATCTCGCTTTTTTCTAAGCCATGCACTGTTAGCTTAATGTTTGTAGATACTTGTGTTTTGGTGGGTTTTGGTTGAGAGAATGAAATTAATGAGAATAGGAATGCGGCTAATAGTAATGTTGTTTTCTTCATACAAATTTTTCTGTTGAATGTATTTTTCTGTAGGACGCAAAAGAGCAGCGAAGGCTGCATTTATGCAGTTAATTTTTGTTAGTCTTGTTCAGTTTATACAAAATAAAAAGCCCCGCATTTGATTGCGAGGCTCTTTATTTGTTTGCTCGTAACTGATTACTTAGCTGGTGTAGCAGCTGGTACAACAGCAACAGAATCAGTTGCAGCAGGTGCAACTTCTTCAGCTGGTGCAGCTTCTTCAGCTGGTGTAGCGGTTTCTTCAGTAGCAGCAGGAGTTTCCTCAGTTGCTGGTGCATTGTTGCATGATGCTAAAGCTAATGTAGCTACAGCAACGAAAGCGAAAAATACTTTTTTCATTTTGCTTTTTGTTTTTGAAATTTTAGTTAAAAAAGACGTGCGAAGATAATGTAGGAGTTGATTTTACCAAAAAAATAAAAAAAATATTTTTATTTCTCTCTGAATATGATGTTTATAGGTACTCCTTCAAAGTCAAATTTGTCGCGCAATTTGTTCTCCAAGTAGTTGCGATAGTTATCTTTTACGTACTTTGGATGGTTGGCAAAAAACGCGAAGGTTGGCGTTCCTGTTGGTAGTTGGGTTACATATTTAATTGAAACTAATCTGCCGCTGCTTGGTGGCGGTGGATTTTTTTCAATCAAAGGAATCATGATTTCGTTCAATTTTGAGGTGGTGATTTTGCGCTTCTTATTTTCGTAAACTTTCTCCACCAACTCCACTAATTGGAAAATTCTTTGCTTTTCTAGAGCCGAGGTGAATAAAATCGGCACATTATTAAAGGGTGCTAATTTATCTTTTATAGCATCTTCCAAATGCTTCATGGTGTTGGTTTCTTTGTTAGGCACCGCATCCCATTTATTCAGTACTACAATAATTCCTCTGCGCTTTTTTACTGCTAATCTATAAATAGATAAGTCTTGCTGCGTGAGTCCATCAACTGCATCTATCACTATAATGGCAATGTCCGACTCATCTAATGCTTTAATCGCACGAATTACGCTATAGAACTCTAGGTTTTCTTGCACTTTCGACTTTTTGCGAATACCTGCTGTGTCTATCAGCAACATTTCTTTGCCAAACTTGCTGTAGCGCACATGAACACTATCGCGCGTGGTTCCTGCAATTGGCGTTACCACATTTCTGTCTTCGCCAAGCAAGGCATTTACCAACGAACTTTTGCCTACATTGGGTTGCCCGATGATACAAACGCGAGGGATATCTTCTTCCTCTACCTCGTCTTCTTTTGGAGGCATTTTATCTACAACGGCATCTAACAATTCACCAGTACCGCTGCCGCTAATAGAGGAAAGGAAAAATACCTCCTTCAAACCTAGGCTGTAAAACTCTGTTGCAGCATATTGCCTTTCGGAGTTATCTACTTTGTTTACTACAAGAAAAACAGGCTTCTGCGCGCGCCTTAAAAGCCCCGCAAATTCATCATCTAAATCTGTGATGCCACAAGTAACATCTACCACAAAAATAAGCAATGACGCTTCTTCAATGGCAATCATTACCTGTTCGCGGATATGTTTTTCAAACACATCTTCGCTGCGGGGTACAAAGCCGCCCGTGTCTATCACATTAAATGTTCTTCCATTCCAGTCAGACTCGCCATAAATCCTATCGCGTGTAACACCACTGATGTCATCTGTAATAGATTTCTTCTCGCCAATCAAACGATTGAACAAGGTACTTTTGCCCACATTCGGGCGACCGATAATTGCTATTGTAAAACCCACTTTGTGTGTTGCTCCTTAATTAATTTACTTCAAAAAGTTTCTGAAAATATCATTGCCCAATGCAAACACCATAAGGGTTAAAAGCATTATCATGCCTACAGTTTGGGCATACTCCAAGAATTTATCGCTAGGCTTTTTGCCTGTTATCATTTCTATTAAAGTGAAAAGTGCATGACCGCCATCCAAAGCAGGAATCGGCAACACATTTAATACAGCTAACATTATAGAAAGGAATGCGGTAAGATTCCAAAAAGCAGTCCAATCCCAAAGTTTTGGAAAGAGTTGTGTGATAGTTATAAAGCTACCAACCTGCTTGTAACCTTTCACATCAGAATCGAAAATCAAACGAAACTGTTTTAAGTAGTTAGAAAGCGTGCTTCCTGTCTTTTTTACTCCGGCAGGAATAGCTTGAAAGAAAGTATATTCCTTAGAGCTTAGTGTAAAATAGTTGTCTAAAGATTTTGCAGCAAAGCCAATGGTTCCTGCTTCGGTAACTGTAACAGTTGTTTGAATAGTATCGGTGCCGCGCAACAGGGCAAGCGGAACTGTTTGTGTTTTGTAGTTGCGCAGTTTGAAGCGTAATTCATCGAAATATGAAACAGGTTCGTTGTTGATACCAACTATAAAGTCGCCATCTTTAGCTCCTGCTTTTGCAATAGAAGAACCTTTTTGCACAGCGCCAATTTCGGCAGGAAAAGCAATGCTGATAAAGCCTTCGCCTTTGCCCTCTACCAATGCTTTGGTAAGTGAACGAGGCACAGCCACATCAACCATTGTTCCATTTCTTTCTACTTGAAGTGAAAGTGCATTATCTAACAGAATAGTAGGAACAATAGAAGTGAAAGTTTCAAATTTTTTGTCGTGGTCGTAGCCTACAATCATATCGCCATTTTGCAAACCAATTTGACGGGCTAGCGAATCGGCAACAATGCCATACTTTGCATTTTGTACCGATAGATATTGCTCGCCCTGCGTAAACAAAAGCATGGCATATATAAAGAAGGCAAGAATTATGTTCACCGTAACACCGCCAAGCATAATGATCAAACGTTGCCAAGCTGGTTTGCTGCGAAATTCCCAAGGCTGTGGCGGTAGTTTCATCTGCTCTTTGTCCATGCTTTCATCTATCATGCCAGCAATTTTTACATAGCCACCCAAAGGCAACCAACCTATACCGTATTCTGTTTCACCAATTTTCTTTTTGAATACAGAAAACCAAGGGTCGAAGAACAAGTAGAATTTCTCCACTTTAATCTTGAATAATTTTGCAGGGATGAAATGCCCGAGTTCGTGCAGCACTACTAGAATAGATAGACTTAGAATTAATTGTGCTATCTGAATAAATACGTCCATTTAAAATAAGTTTTAGAGGAAAAATGGTTCTTCCTCTTTTTGTTTAGGCGGCAAATGTAAGCGAATTGGCTTGGGTTGGGTGTGCTTAGCGAATTTTATCACTATTAGCCCAAGCCTTGCATACTAGTATTTTACAAACCTTTTGGTATAAATACTATTGCCACTGCTTAGCTTCAGCAGGTAAATGCCTGATGTGAGATTGCGAATGTCCACTTCGGTGATAGTACCCGAGAACGAAACATTTTGCTGCACTTTACCATCTAATGCGTAAATAGCTATGCTTGCATCTTGCAAAGATTCATTGGTTATAATGGATATTGAATTTTGCGCAGGGTTGGGATAAAGACTAAGCGCAACATCCTTTGCAGTTTCTTTTATAGAGGTAGTGCAACCTGTTCTCAAGCTATCGAAAAAGAATTTAGCATTAAGCACTGCAAGTTGTGCGCAACCATTATGTGAGAAATTCCCAATATCCTTTTTCGCCAAATTAGGCGCACCTCCTGCAGTCCAGGCTGCATAAGCCACTTCTGAGTTCAAATAAGTTACCTGCTCGTCAGGCGTACAGTAAAATAAGCGAATAGGAAACTGTGGCACCCAACCTTTCACTAAGTTATTGTCGCGCAAAGCCACTCGGAAAGGATGAAGCGAATCAGCAAAAATTGCGTTAACGATAGAATCTTTAAACATCTTTTTAGGAACAGGATTGCTTAACACATTCATCTGACCTATGCTTTTGTTGCCCGCGTATAAAAGTGGAGGAAGTAATGTATCATAAGGAGATTTTAGAATGTCACTCGGTGTGTTGAAAAGCGTACCCAACACACTATTATATCCCAACACAAGATAGGGAAGATAAGCAGGTGTGGCATAAGCGCTATCGCTCTTTATCATATCATATTGGGCACCATCAATATCGTAAGAGCCACTCATAGGAACAGCACCCGTAACTTGAAATTCGCTACTTAGGTTTGTTTGAATCTCTTTAGCAGTAGCAACAGTTACATAGCCACCCTGCGAATAACCAAACAAAAATAACTGACCATTTAAACTAACATTTTCGGTGGCGCTGATTTCGCGCGAAGCGCGCAAGATATTTACCGAAGTATTAGCCTCGTGATAAGCATGTTGGTATGGATGTATTATAACCTTAGGGTCTTTATCGCCCATGCCCAAGAAATCAGGCAGCGCGATAGCATAGCCAGTTGAAGCAAAGCCGATTCCTATTTCCCATTGACCGCCTTCTAATCTACTTGCAACATTATTTATTTTACTCTCCGTTCCATGCCCCCACATTGCTAGTGGAACTCCGCAACCTACATTGCGTGGCAAAACTATTGCACCCGAAGCCTGCACCAATGAATCGGGATGCTTGTAGGGTGTGCGGTATAGCACTTTAAATATATCCACATCATATTTTATGTCAACTACACCCGGAGGAATTCCATTTGCAGTTAAAACAGAATCAATCTGCGCTTTGGAAAAAGTTTTCAGCAGTGTGTAAGAAATAACTGTTTGGCTGGAGATGGTAGTAAATGATACAGCAAGAACAAAAAGTAGTGTAAAGAAACGCATGTAGAATATTTTTTCCAATATTAATAGATTAGCAACACATTGTTATGAAATTGGTTTAGTATTCGGTAAAAATCATTTTTTCATGAGCTTCAAACATCTTGCAGCCTCCCACATCACAACGCCAGCACATACTGCAATATTTATAGAGTGCTTTGTGCCAAACTGAGGAATCTCTACACAATAGTCGCTTTGTTGCACGGCTTGCTGATTTACACCATCCACTTCGTTGCCGAATATGAGCGCAAGTGGTTTGTCAAGAATCTTGTTTAGGTGATGCAGCGGCAAAGAATTTTCTGCCTGTTCAACAGATGCTATTGTATAGCCTTCATTTTTCAACGCTTCAATAGCTTCTAAAACGGTATTGAAATATTTCCACTCCACAGTTTGGGTGGCGCCAAGGGCGGTCTTTTGAATGTCGCGGTGGGGCGGGATACCCGTAATGCCACAAAGGAATATTTTTTGTACCGGAAAAGCATCGCAGGTGCGAAACACGCTACCCACATTCAGGTGGCTGCGAATATTATCCAACACTACCACAATTTCCATTTTGTCGGTATTAGAGAAATCTTCCTTACTTAATCTGCCAAGTTCTTCGTTCAATAATTTGCGCATGATGCAAAAGAGTGGATTTTAGTTTTTAATTCGAGCCAGAATATGAAGGGACGAGGGACGAAAGGGGACGAGGGACGTGTCAGCCGCCCCACTTCCCCCGACACTCGTCCTTATTCTTCCGCCAGTAAACGGACTATATTAACTGTGTTCAGAAACTCAGAAAAAATGAAGAAAATATTTAAGCGCGTAAGGAGTTTTATTGTAAAAACCATTATTGGTTTTTTCCTCCTATCCATTGGTTTGGTGGTGTTGTATCGCTTTGTTCCGGTGCCGTTCACGCTGCTGATGGTGCAGCGGTGTGTGGAGCAAATGATGGAAGGGAAAGATTTAAAGCTCTCAAAAGATTGGGTGAGCGCAGCAAAGATTTCGCCAAAAATGAGCAAGGCTGTTGTGGCTGCCGAAGACCAACTTTTTTATGACCATAATGGTTTTGACACCAAGGCAATAGAAAAGGCATTGAAGTATAACGAAAAGCAACAGACAAAAAAGCGAAAGCGAATGCGTGGGGCAAGCACCATCAGTCAGCAGACTGCAAAAAATGTTTTTCTGTGGGCTTCGCGCAGTTGGGTGCGCAAGGGTTTTGAGGTATATTTTACTTTTTTGATAGAGTTGATTTGGAGTAAGGAAAGGATACTGGAAGTGTATTTGAATGTGATTGAAACTGGCGATGGCATCTATGGCGTAGAGGCAGCAGCGCAAACATTTTTCAATACCTCGGCT
>CAZKHZ010000058.1:13923-18547 GCA_964552715.1 uncultured Chitinophagaceae bacterium
AACCATCCGCTTATGTTTCGCGAAGACAAAACTGGATTATGCGGCAGATGAACAATTTTTAAATAAATACGGGGGACGAGGGGACGGCTGATTCGTCCCTTGTCCCCCGTCCCCCGTCCCTTCATTATCTTAATTCTTTTTTCACCTTTGCCGCATCAACCAATAAACATGAGTGTTCACAAAGATATTAAACGCATTACTACCAACACGCTACTCGAATTTAAGCACAAGGGTGTAAAAATTGCCATGCTTACGGCTTATGATTTCAGCATGGCGCGCATTGTGGATGCAGCGGGTGTGGATGTAATTTTGGTAGGCGACTCGGCAAGCAATGTAATGGCGGGTCACGAAACTACTTTGCCCATTACTTTAGACCAAATGATATACCATGCAAGCAGTGTGGTGCGCGGTGTAAAGCGCGCATTGGTAGTGGTAGATTTGCCTTTCGGATATTATCAGGGCAATTCGCGTTTGGCTTTAGAAAGTGCCATTCGCATTATGAAAGAAGCCGGTGCACATGCCGTAAAGCTAGAGGGAGGTGCTGAAATAAGAGAAAGTGTGGAAAGAATTCTTAGTGCTGGAATTCCTGTGATGGGGCACTTGGGTTTGACACCGCAAAGCATTTATAAGTTTGGCACCTATACCGTGCGCGCTAAGGAAGAAGTGGAGGCGCAGAAGCTCTTAGAAGATGCTTACCTCTTAGATAAAATTGGTTGCTTCGGTTTGGTTTTAGAAAAGATACCTGCGGCATTGGCAGAGAAGGTTTCAAAGAGCATCACTATCCCCACAATTGGTATTGGAGCGGGTGGCGGCACCGATGGACAGGTGCTTGTGAGCCACGATATGTTGGGCATTACCAAAGAGTTCAAGCCAAGATTTTTGCGTAGATATTTGAATCTGTTTGATGAGATTGAAAACGCTATAGGCAAATATGTGGCTGATGTAAAGTCGAAAGACTTTCCTAACAAAGACGAACAGTATTAAACTGCATTATTACTCTTTCAGCTCGGCATCTATGGTAACTGTGGCTGCAAATGCAGGGCTTATTCTTCCTACTTTTTTGCCGGGCAGCTCTACTTTGTAACAAGTAAATATACTGCTGGTATCGCAGCGGTAGTCGGGCATATAATAATCGGTAGAAACAATTTGCGCACCGCTGTTAAATGCTGCAATTGATTTACTATAGTCTCCGGTGCGTGCCTCCGTAGTTCCCCCATCGGCACGGGTGCGCACCATAAAGCCTTGACGCACCAAGTTTGCAATTTTTGTTTCATTTCCTTTGGCGGTATTTTCAATTATAAATGCAGCATAAGTATCGGTGGATTTAGCAAACATAAACATGGCGCGCCCTTCTAAAGATGGTTTGCCTTGCTTGTAAACATCCTCCATGCCACCATCCATGGTAAACAGTATTTTACCTCTTGCATCCTTAAGCTTGGGCCAGTTGCCTGCCAGGGTTGCTTCGCGCAGGGTGGCGTAGCTGCCGCGCAATTTATCGGGCGTAATTACTTTATCTAAGTTGGCACCAAATACCGATTTTATTTCTGCATCCAATTCATCGGCAGATTCGGCTGTGTAGGGAATTCCTTTTACAAAACCCGCCACCGGAACTCTATCACCTGCGGTTTCTTGCTTTGTTTCTATGTATAGCACAATAGGTATGTGCCTTGAATGTGCATCCGACCAGTCTTTTACCGCCTGCAATGCCTGTTTGAAAGTATAGTATTGCGTTTCGAAATCCACATCGGGAATGTGCAGCACTTTGTAGCCCGGTTGTTGCAACACTGCTATACCAGAGGCTACTGGTTCGCCCACCAAATTCATGCCCCCACGGTTATAGAACCTGCCGCCTGTGGGGTCGTAATAAATATCAATCTCTAAACTGCGCACACCATAGTTGTTGAACTGTTCGGGGAAGGGCAGGTGTGTGTAATCCCATCCATCAGGATTTAGATTTGGCGGAAAAAGTGCTTTTAGTTTCTGCACCGAATCGAATATTGGTTGATAGGTTTTTTTGCGATAGCTATTGTGGCTTGCTAGCACCTGAATTTGATTCATGGGTATGGTGTCCCAAGCATCTACTACTCCTTCTTTATTGTTATCAGTATCTTTTTTACAACCAACAAAAATCAGCGAAACAAAAACGGCTACCACCAAAAGACTTACACGCATAAAGTTTTTCTTTAGAGCGGAAAGTTATGTAATTGTTATGTTAAAGTTATGGCGAAGTGTGAAAGAAGTTTTCGGCAGTGGTGTTTACATATTGCATACACGCAATTTATCACCGCGCTGCATAGCTATTTCAACAAACCCGCCTTTGTAGCCCACACTGCCAAACCTGCGGCACTGTTCACCTGTAGTTTTGTGAGCAAATTTTTACGGTGCGTTTCTACAGTATATACGCTGATGTTTAATATGCCTGCAATTTCTTTATTGGTTTTTTCTAAGCCAATCCATTTCAGCACTTCTTTTTCGCGGAGCGTAAGCAGCAAAAATTGCTCAAACTCTTTGTTGCTTAAATGATGCCGCACAGCATTGCCGTGTGCATCCACATCTTTTTCATACTGTTCATTTATATCGCTAATCAGCAGAATTACAATGTCGCCATTATGCGGATGCTCGTCATACAGGCAAGTGGCTATAGCGTATATCTGCCGCCAAGTATTGTCATACCGTTTTACTGTAAAAACTTGTGAGTGAATTTCTTCGGGGTGATTTTTGAAATGCTTAATGGCTGTGGGAATAATGATCCAATTATCTGTTAGCAGCAGATTTTGATAATCGGCTGGAACAATGTTGCGCATATTGTTTGCTGCAATACCCAAATATGCTGAACTGCGCGGACAAATATAGATGGGCTTGAGCGTGCTAAGCTGCCCGATGGCAATATACCACTGCTGCCCCTGTATCAAATTATCTATCGTGTGCCGATGTTTGGCATGTGTAATTTCTTTGGCAGGAATCTGTTGACTGATGGCAACTTTGAGTGCTTTAAGTGTTTCAGACAGGAGAATGCTGTGTGACATGGGCGAAATTATTTTTACCAAAAGAAAATTTTTTTTTTCAGAGTAAAAAATATTTGTTGAGGTGGGGGAGGGGAAAGTTTAAATGTGTGGCAACTATATTTTAAATGTGTTACACCAAGAATACTAACTTGCTCTCGTAATAAATTTGATGCCTGATTAAATCGCACTTTTACCTGCGCTTTCGGCATTGGTTTTTATGTGCATTAAAACCCTGAGGTGTATTTTGTGAATAATATGGTTGCTCCAAAGCTGCCAATAAAATGCAGGTTTAATGTTATGATAATACCAAGTAGTGCCTTCTAAAAGCGTGTTGCCGTTAGGTAGAGAAATTAGTTTGAATTGCCCTTGCTTTGAAACAAAATAGTCGTTCAAATGTGGCGCATCAATATCCCAAAAACTTAGCTCTTTCATAGGTGCAGGCTGTTCTGCAACATCAAATTTCAACAGCCTTGGTTTATCCCATACAGTGATGGGTTCTACAAAGCTACCTGTGGTAAAATTACAGTGCCGTATTGCACCCACGCCTTCACCGTCAATCTTTGCATTTATAGGATAAGCAATACCTGTTTTAAAAATAAATTCTGTTGGTTCGTCAAGCTGCGGAAATTCCACCACGTTTTGCCAAACTGTTGCTGCATCTGCATTTATTTCTATAGAAGAAACCACTGCAGTTACTGTAGGTGGAATATCTTTTTCTATAAAACTTATTAAAGGTATTACGCCAATAAATATTAGCATGGCAGCCGGTGCATGTTTTGTTGTTTTGTTAATTATTTTACGACCAACTAGGCATCCAAGCCCAGTTAAGAACAATCCAAATGGGGCAGCCATAGAAATGCATATTAGCCCTTCGATAGCAAAAAGTAAAAGCCCAACAGTAAACACACCAAGGCTTAAAAAGCCAGCTTTACATGCCTCTTTTAATGTTACCTGTTTTCGGTATCCATATAAAATTGTTGCGCTGCTGCCTATAAAAAATGGAACAAAAATAAAGAGTGCAATGCCATAAGTGTGATAACCATAAATACCCAACATAGCTAATTGCCCTGCAACTATGGTTGTTAATGCAACAGATATCCATAAACGTTTGGAGTCGTCTATTGGTAATAACTTTTCTAACAATTGCGACATTTTTTTATCTTATTTAGTTGATAACACTATCCCTTTTTCCCTTACCAAACGTACAAAACTTTCCTTCGCCACCCAACAAAACCCACAAAGCCTTTTCCCACAACAAACCCATGCTTTTCAATTGTCTTTTATAAGCTGCTATTTATAAAATTATAGAGATAATCTATACCATCTATACGGTATTTTTTCGCCAAGCCCATCAGCAAAAAATACCTTAAGGAAGGGATTGTGCGCCATACCCGCGGCACATTCCTTTGCAGCTACAAAACATAAACAGTTAAGTAGATAAAACACAAAGGTAATGTCGGGCACTTCATCACATACACCAAAAGAAATACGCTATGCTGCGGAAGTGCTAAAGCATAGCCCAAAAGTTATTTTACCCTTCGGGAAACTTCCACTACACTCCGCAGAACTTATAATGAACCCCGAGGAACTTCCACGACACTCCGTAGAACTTATAATGA
>CAZKHZ010000059.1:0-18345 GCA_964552715.1 uncultured Chitinophagaceae bacterium
CCCAACATTGGATGACGTGGCTGAAACAAGCGTCAACATTAAATTAAAAAGAACATCAGTTATCAATTCACATCAAAATGTTACAACAAAAGAGCAGAGGAAATTTGGAAATTAATTCAAAACGGTCTCTCAAAAGACGTCATCATTAAAAGCATAAAAGACAAACTTCCTTACACCGTAAATCATGTTACCAAACAAGAAATAAGTTTTTCTGCTACCACACGAAACGCTGGCGAACCAGAAGTAATTCCATTAGAAGATTTCATCACAGTCATCAATAGCTTAAAAACACTCAATCAATTCAACACATCATCAGCCAAAGAATTGTTTAAAGGAACTAAAATTTACAAAAAGCGTTCACCCTTTTTTGCGCTATTACTATCAAGCGGTGTCATCGAAAAAATATCTAACACTGAATAGACAATCCAACCTCTCCGCGTCTCGCGCCCATTTCCTTTCTATTAAACACCGTTAACAAAAGCAATCCCATAAATCATAAAAATCACAGTTCACACAACGGCTGTTCAATAATCTGCTATTCCGTAAATCCCTCACACCAAAATAGGCTTTGCCGCTGTTTCCTCCGCGTTCTCCCAGCCTCCGCGTCAGTCATTGGCAGTTCTTGGTTCGCATGCGAACCATCTTTGTGTTTCTTAGTGTCGTTGTGGGCTACTCAGCTGTTCATATATGTAACTATGTGATTTAAATACCTGTTATCATCAATAAGGAAATCACCACGTATGGAAGCAAAATCCTCACTCTGGCAAGCCAAATCCCCACGCATGGAAGCCAAATCGTCACAACGGCAAGCAAAATCATCACTGATGGAAGCCAAATCATCACGCTTAGAAACAAAATCACCGCTAATGGAAGCCAAATCATCACGCTTGGAAGCCAAATCCTCGCTAATGGAAGCCAAATCATCACGATTGGAAGCAAAATCACCACACTTGGAAGCTAAAACCACACCCCCAGAATTTAATACAACACAATTGATAAACAGCATCCTCATAATGATGGCTGAAATCCTTCCAGTTACAACAGTAAAATAAGCAAGGGCAGACAAATTAACTCGGCTCATTTTCATCCTTTCATCCCGCATCATTATTTGTAAACTTGCAGCATGGCGAACTACATTATCCGCAATGCGCAGTTAGTAAATGAAGGCAGGATTTTTTACGCTGATGTGTTGATGAAGGGCAACCGTATTGAGCGGATTGATTCGGGCTTTAATGTGAATTTTAAAGCTGAAGAAATTAATGCTGAGGGTAAGTTTTTGATACCGGGTTTGATAGATGATCAAGTTCACTTTCGCGAGCCAGGCTTGACGCATAAGGCTACCATAGAAACCGAGGCAAAGGCAGCGGTGGCGGGGGGTGTAACATCATTTATGGAAATGCCCAACGTGAATCCGGCAACGCTTACGCAACAACTGCTGGAAGAGAAGTATGAAATTGCTTCGCGGGTGTCTGCCGCCAATTACTCTTTTTATATGGGGGTGAGCAACAACAACTTTGACGAAGTGATGCGCACACCAATGAACACCGTGTGTGGACTAAAAATATTTATGGGCAGCAGCACCGGAAACATGCTGGTAGATAAGCACGAAATATTGGAAAGGGTTTTTAAAAGCACAGCGCACTTGATAGCTACCCACTGCGAACATGAGCCTACGGTGCGCGAACGTAAAGCGGAATTTGAAGCGCAGTATGGCAATAAGTTGGATGCTTCTTTCCATCCGATTATTAGGAACGAAGAGGTTTGTTATCGCTCATCGCACGAGGCTGTGGAGCTTGCTAAAAAATACAATACTCGCCTGCACATTCTGCACATCACCACTGCCGAAGAACTTGCACTTTTTACCAATACAATACCGCTGAAAGAAAAGAGAATTACTGCCGAGGCGTGCGTGCATCATTTGTGGTTTGATGCTGATAATTATGAAAGGTTAGGCAATAAGATAAAGTGTAACCCTGCCATAAAAGACAAACGCCACAAGCCTGAATTGCTGAAAGCCTTGCTGGATAACAGGATAGATGTGATTGCCACCGACCACGCCCCGCACACTGCCGAAGAAAAAGCACAGCATTACAATCAAGCACCTGCGGGTTTGCCGTTGGTGCAGCACTCGCTGAATGTGTTGTTGCAGATGCATCACGAAGGCAAGATTTCGTTAGAAAAACTGGTGGATAAAAGCAGCCACGCTGTAGCCGATTGCTTTAAGGTGAAAGAGCGCGGCTACCTGCGCGAAGGTTATTTTGCCGATGCTGTGTTGTTTGATTTAAACAAAGAGTGGACGGTGAACAAGGAAAATATTCTATACAAATGTGCCTGGAGCCCGTTTGAAGGAAAAACATTTAAAGGGCAGGTGCTAAAAACATTTGTGAATGGAAATTTGTCTTACGATAATGGCAAGCTAAACGAACAGCCTTTTGGCAAGCGTTTGGAGTTTGCGCATTCATTCTAAACATTTCATCATGAACAAAACGCCCATCGCCATTTTTTGGCACCGAAGAGATATTCGCATCCACGATAATGCTGGTCTGTATCACGCGCTGAAGAGCGGCTTGCCTGTGTTGTCGCTTTTCATTTTCGATACCAATATTCTTGACAAACTTGAAGACAAAACAGACAAGCGTGTATTATTTATCCATCGCGAATTGACGGAGCTAGATGCACAACTTCAGCAACTTGGTACAAGCCTTTTGGTAAAAGTAGGTTCGCCCGAGCTTGTATGGAAAGAACTACTAAAAACACTTGATGTGAAAACAGTTTTCACCAATCACGATTTTGAACCTTATGCCAAAGAGCGTGATGCAGCTATCGGGCAATTGTTTGCTGCAAAAGATATTGCCCTGAATACTTACAAAGACCATGTTGTGTTTGAAAAGAATGAAGTATTAAAAGATGATGGCAAGCCGTACACGGTTTTTACTCCCTACAGCCGCAAATGGCGCGAAAGGTTAAAGCCTTTTCATTTTAAAAGCTATCCAAACGAAAAGTATTTTGGCAACTATTACCCAACAAGTGCCTTCGAAATTCCATCGCTGCATTCCTTCGGTTTTGAGGAAAGCGATTTCACCTTTCCTGAAAGAATTGTAAAGGCGGATATTGTAAGTAAGTATTCTCAGCAGCGCGACATTCCTTCTATTAAGGGAACTTCGCACTTGGGTATCCATTTGCGTTTCGGCACATTGAGCATTCGCAAATTGCTAGCATACTCACTTAAAAAAAATCAAACCTTTGTAAACGAACTTATCTGGCGCGATTTTTATCAAACTATACTGTGGCATTTCCCGCATGTTGCGGTTCGTTCCTTTCGTGCAGAATATGACCGCATACAATGGGAGAATGATGAGACCTTTTTTCAAAAATGGTGCGATGGCAAAACGGGTTATCCATTGGTAGATGCAGGGATGCGCGAGTTGAATGAAACGGGATATATGCACAACCGCGTGCGCATGGTGGTGGCGAGTTTTTTGACTAAACATTTATTAATTGACTGGCGATTGGGCGAAGCCTATTTTGCTGCAAAGCTTTTAGACTTCGACTTAGCAGCAAACAATGGCGGCTGGCAGTGGGCTGCGGGTTCGGGCACAGATGCGGCTCCTTACTTCAGGGTTTTTAATCCTACGCTGCAAGCACAAAAGTTTGACCCAAAATCTATTTACATCAAAAAGTGGGTGCCCGAATTTGGAACACCTGATTATCCTGAACCAATTGTGGAGCATAATGTGGCACGCAAGAAAGTGCTTGAAGTTTATGGAAGGGTGTTGAAGGCGGAGAAGCAATAAATAGTTATCATTTACAGAATGCCTGGAATGATTTTGCTGGGTACAGCCTTGCAATATTCTAACCAGGACGCGCCATATTTATTGGCACACTTTGTATCATCACGGAATGCGCGATGCACTAACAGCACAGTAAGAAAACTTACATAAAAGAATGGGGCAAAGTAGCTGAACCCCGTAGCGCAACTCCAAAAGAAAGCGGCAAGAATTTCGGGCACATAATGAAAGTGTCGCGCAATGCCCCAAAAGCCGGATGCTAATAGAAGATTAGTTTTGTGTTCGCCTTTTTCGGTAGTATATTTTGCGCTAATCAATACTGGCTTTTTGCCCCAAATGGTTGTGTTGCCATTGGTAGCGCGCACATGTTGGCGTTGATAGTCTGCCCAATAGTTTATCCAAATAGCGGCAAGCCCTAGGATGAAAATCACCGAGGCTGCTACGGCACTTAAGCCAACGGGATGCTTTACCATAAACAACATTGGCGAAGTGTAAACAGCAGGCACCCAAACCAAACATCCCCAACAGATGTAATACCCTGCGCGGTCCACTTGAATATCCATTGATTTCATGTAGCCACTTTCCCAAACGAAAAACTTAAACAAATAGATGAAAAGCAGGGCAGCCGAAACGATAATGCTCCAGTCGGCTGTGCCATAAATTTCTTGCTGCGCAAAAACAAATGATACTACTGCTAATGCCCAGCCTGTCATACCAAAGCGGCAGTTGGTGAATTGTTTGATGTCCCAACCCAACACGCGAGGATACAGTTCTGTACCCCAGTAGTAATCGAAAATGAAATTGCCGGTGTGCGAACTATCGGATGAAGAAGGGTAGTACCTGCCTTTGAAATATAACCCTAAACAAAATACCAGCGCAGTAAAATTTAGCGCGCCTAGCAAGTCGCCAAAGTTGTGGTAGATAATTCCTGCGGGAAAAAGTTGTAGCAGATGCGTACATAAAAAATAAAGCGCAAATGTGAGCACATAAGAAAGCAAACCATTGTCTTTGTACTCTGGCACATTGCCATGGGCAGTTACATTGCCAAGGTATTTTTTGCCGGGCAATACTTTCATAAAAAGCAATTGCAGCACGGCAAAAACACCAATCATTTTCCATGCAGTAGCTGTGCCAAAAAAGCGCGAGAACCACACTTCATTAATCAATGAAAAGAATCCTTTGGCAAGCAGTTCGTTCCATAAATTGATGAACGAGCCATCTAAATTTACATTGGTATGCCACAGCAACATGGCGAATGGTGGCGTAACCGCCATCAAAAAAATTGGTACAATGGTGCGGTTAAAAAAATTGCTTTTGGTAGTAGCAGACCAGTCGGACATGTTGATGAATTGGTGAGTAAATAATTTGGTTGAAAACTATAATGTTTAGCCTTCTTTATCAAAAGAATTATCGTAGCCTGCAATACGCAATTCGCGCACAGAGGTCAGCACTTTATCTTTCAGTTGTTGCTTGAATGCAACGATTCTTTCAAACAATGCTTTATCTGATGTAGCAACAATCTGAGCGGCAAGAATGGCAGCATTTTTTGCCCCATCCAAAGCCACTGTAGCCACTGGCACACCCGAAGGCATTTGTAGGATAGATAAAACAGAATCCCAGCCATCAATAGAGTTGGATGATTTTACCGGAACGCCAATCACCGGCAATGCAGTAACCGAAGCAACCATGCCCGGCAGATGTGCTGCTCCGCCTGCGCCTGCAATTACTACCTTCAATCCACGCTCTGCGGCAGTAGCGGCATATTCCATTAAACGTTCGGGAGTGCGGTGTGCGCTTACAACGGTTAGCTCAAATGGCACTTTCAATTCGCGTAACAAGTCGGCAGCTTCCTGCATCACTTTTAAATCGCTTTGGCTGCCCATGATAATTCCAACTAACGGTTGCATGATGATGATTTTGATTGCCAAACGTACATGATTTTTTTAACCCAACTAACGATTACTAATGCTTTGGTAGCAAAGGCATCGAATCCACAATAAGAATCATAGAAAAGTAAATATTGAGTTGCGGTGGAGAGAAAGGAATGTTTTACTTTTCTATCTCCACTACTTCGGGGTCAAAAACTCCCGTAATGTATATCTTGCCTTTATACTTTAAGGCAGTTGAAGAAGCGTCAATCACTTCACCCTTGTTGAAGTAAATAATTTCGGATTTTCCGCTTATTAAATCCTTTTCAAAAACTGCGGTGGGTGAGTGCTTCCGGAAATTTTTATAGTGCTTGATGAATGCCCAGAGTTTTAAATGTGCCGCGCAATAAAGTTTATCATTTACAACACGCAGATTGTCGCCACCTTTTAATTCACCTTCTACTTTTTCATCCAAAAGCTTTCCATTATCAATTGAATAGCTGAATATTTTATTCTCTAAAGTGGAGGCTACATAGAGTCTTTTGTTGTAGTAAGTGACACCATTTGCATAGCGCATCTTTCTGCTTGCCACATTACAATCTCCGTTTTTGCAATAGGTGATATTGCCTTTTGAAAGCATATTGCTGGTGTACATATTGCTGAAAAAGAAACTTCCATCTGCCAAGCCAGAAACTGCATTAGGATGTTTCATTTCGGGGCTTATTACTTGTTGAATAAAATAAAGTCTGTCGTGCTTCAATAAAAAGCGGAGCACAGAATGTCGTGTTTTCTTTTTGCTGATATACTCATGATTCACCGCAAGAATTATCATAGAGTCATTTTGCTTTACCAAGTCAATGCCATGCGGAAAAAGGGAAATAGAATCGGGCATAAAAACTTTCATCGGTTCCACATGCTTTGAATTCAGATAGATTGAAAAGAAGCCGCCTTTGCTTGCATCACCTTTTCTTTTCGAGCCACAAGCAACTATCAATCGCGGGAAGTTTGAAGTGTCTAACACAAAATCTTCGGGACCTGTAAGTACATCAAAAGCAGCGTGTTTATAGTTAATAGTTTCAAAGGGAAGTTTAGCGCATGAAGCAACGCAACAAGCAAGCAGAAAAAGGAAAAATGTTTTTTGCATGGCTGTGAAAGTATGCAATGAGTTATCAATACATTAAACAGTTTTTAAAAACGCTTCAATGTCGCTGTAAGCCTTCATCGCCAAAGGGTCAATGCGCGGAATGTTGAAGAAGGAGTGAATCAATCCGGGATACTCTGTATAGCGAACTTTGTTGCCTGCCTGCTCTAGCTGTTTGTAATATTTAAAACCGTCATCAAGCAAAGGGTCGAACTGAGCAGTGAGAATAAAGGCAGGTGCAAGCCCTGTGAAATCTGTTTCGTAGCAAGGTGAAACATGCGGATGGCAACGGTCTTCTTCGCGCGGGGTGTATTGTTGCCTGAACCAAAATACGGTTTTCTTTTCCAGCATATAACCCGAGCCATTTGTAGTAATAGAAGGATTGCTAAGCTTGCCGTCAATCCATGGATACACCAACACTTGTGCTTTCAACTCAATGCCTTCGCGCTTGCAGCGATGCGCCATGCAGGCAGATAGATTTCCTCCGGCACTGTCGCCAGCTACTACTAAATCATTTGGATTGCCTCCGTGATGTTCGATGTTTTTTTTAACCCATTCAATAGCTTTGAAAGCATCATTGTGTGCCACCGGAAAAGTAAATTCGGGCGCAAGGCGATAGTCCACAGCAACCACCACGCAGTCATTCATCTTGCACAATCTTCTACAAACGCTATCGTGCGAATTCAAGCCATACAACACAAAACCACCTCCATGAAAATAAATGATGACACGTTGCGAACTGTTAGTGCTGTTTTTATAAATACGAACGGGCACTCCATAAGCAGATAAATTTTGAACGCTATCCACCGCTACTTTTCTATCAAAAATTTTCATTCCTAAGCGAATGGCTTTGTCAGCTTTGGCGCGCAATTCGGTTATGTTGCTCACGGCATCGTAGTCAATAGGCTTATTCAATTTGCCAAACAGTAAAACAACTTTGGTTCTCCAATTCATAATTAGGATTGAAAGTAATGTTTCATGCCTAACGAGCAAAACAATACAACAGTTGGAGTAGTTTTTGCGCTCATCTTTTATCAATGCAGCGTGACCTCAACTATTGTTGTTTGGTAAATGAGGGAAGATAGAAGGAAACATCAGAGCGTAAGGGCAGTGTATTTGTCCATCTGTCCGAAAGTTAATGCCACCAATTGGTTATTAAATCTAAAATTTGCCGCGGTAACGGCTTTTTGCTATTTTGGGTGCACTTGAATAATCCTATGTTTTTACGTTTTGGTTGTTCTTAAGGGCGGTTCTAAAAATTGTCCTTTTTATCTCCCTTAGGAGGGAGATTTAGAGGGAGGAGTTTTTAAACATTCAATTTTTAGAACCGCCCTAAACCAAAAATAAAATTCAGGCAACAAAAAAAAGGGGATTTTTCAATCAGGAAAAAAAAGTTTTGGATAGTTGTGATAAGATATTGTATGTTAATGATATTTGTTTGATGGCGGGGGAAAACTAAAATCTATCCCAAAGTGCAACCATTCAATCAAATTTTTAATCAAGCTATAAGTCAAAATGGTATTTAAAATAGAACTAGCAAAAATTAAATTATGAAAAAATCTACCTTTATTTCAATCTCAAAATTAAAAACCAAATTTGGTTTTTTATTCCTTTGGTCCACATTTGCGTTGTGTTCCCATCTTGGATTTTCGCAAACTCCAGAATTATTTGAAGAAAGAATATTGCTCAACAATATTGCCACTCCTTGGGGTTTCACATTCATCAATAGCAACGAGGTATTATTTACAGAAAAGCAGGGAAAAGTTTACCGATATGTTATCTCTACCAATACAAACACCGAAATAACAGGAGTACCCGCCATCTCACAAAACGGACAAGGAGGCTTATTAGACATAGCCCTGCATCCAGATTTTAGCACCAACAGTTTTGTTTACCTCACGTATGCTGTTGCTGCAACGGGTGGGCAAACCACGGCTTTAGGCAGAGGAAAGCTTGTTGGCACCCAACTTCAAAATTTCACAGAATTATTTAGGGCATTACCCATAGTGAATTCAGGGCAACATTTTGGTAGCCGCATTGTTTTTGACAAAAATAAATTTTTATACATGTCAGTAGGCGATCGTGGAACACCAGCAAATGCGCAAGACAAGAACAACCATTCGGGCAAAGTATTGCGCTTTAATGATGACGGAACAGTGCCTCCAAGCAATCCATTAGTTGGGGTTGCAAATACAAAACCTGAAATTTTTTGTTGGGGCAACCGAAATATTCAAGGAATGGCAATGAACCCTGCCACAGGCGAAATTTACGCACACGAACATGGCCCAAAAGGTGGTGACGAACTCAATTTGATTAAACCAAACACTAATTATGGATGGCCTGCTGTTACATTTGGTATAGACTATAATGGAACCATTATTTCTAGTGATACCACGCTTCCAGGAATGGAACTTCCGCTTACTTATTGGGTACCCTCTATCGCACCAAGTGGAATGACTTTTTTAACGAATGCCCAACCAGATAATGAAGCAGATATTTTAATTGGCGCTTTGGCTGGCACACACATTCATTGGCTAAAGATGAAAGACGATAAAAGAATATCTTCAACAAGAAGCATGAATGGTTATGCCCGTTTTCGTGATGTGAGACAAGCACCAGATGGCAAAATTTATGCTATGACAGAATCGCCCAACCGATTTGTATTATTGCGTTCAACTATCCCTACCGTAACTTTGGATTCAAGTGCTACAGTTTGTAAAGGATTATCATCTACATCCATCGTATATACAACCACAACAAACACACCTACTAAATATAGCATTGTTTGGAATACTCAAGCGGTTTCAGCAGGCTTTACAAATATTACAGCAGGTTCCTTGCCTGCCTCACAGATTCCAATTTCAATTCCTTCTGGTGCTGCTGCCGGTATATATTCTGGAACGCTAAGCGTGAATAATGGAACAGCAAGTATTGGATATGATATTAATATTACCGTAAATGGAAATCCAACTATCGTTTTGGGTGTAAATCCAAATGTAAACGCAGGAGATACGAATGCCTTGCTTGCATATAGCAACACATCAAACAGTCCAACACGCTACAGTATCAATTGGTTGAATACAGCAACAACAGCAGGTTTTTTGAACGCAACAAATGTGCCATTACCCAATTCTGCCATCACAATTGCTGTACCAACTTCGGCTGCCAAAGGAAGTTATTTTGGCATTTTAACGGTATCTAATTCAAATTGCACAAGCTTGGGCGATACAATTTCCGTAACTGTGGACAAAATTTCGAGTATTGAAGAAAAGCAAGCGTTTAAAAATGGAACTGTTTACCCTAACCCTTTCTCAGAAAAAATTATTTTCAAAAATTCTACCGGTGCAGAAAATTATACTTTAACCAATTTATTTGGACAAGCAATATGGTCTGGTAAAAAAATAGAACAACAAGACTTTTCTAATTTAAAAAGTGGATTATACTTTTTGACAATTATAAAAGACAACGAAAGGCAGACATTAAATCTGGTTAAAGAATAAAGGAGCGGCAGTTCCTAATCGGGTGGACATTTTTAAAATGTTTAAAAATTGGTTGAGACAATTTTCTTTTATAACGAAAAAAGACTGCTCGCTTTTTGAATCATTTTTAAAGAAAAAACAGCTTAAAGAGAAGGACTGTTTTTCAGACTTGGGTGGTGACAACACTAACCACATCTGAAAACCCATGACAATACATGGTTAATAGGAAGATATATTAAAACGGATGAAGCCAAAGTGTTAGCGTTCTGGCAAGTAAAACCACACTTAGAATGTCTTACTCAAAAAAGAGTTAAACTCTAAACGCATATCGGCAAAGCCCGTTGTAAAATCTTTAAAGCGGTCTTTAATTTTGGTATCAATATCCACGATTTTTTGGTGCACATGATGCGGCAACTCAACCACTTTTCTTTCAATATTATTTTCCTCTGCATTTAAATCATGCACCAAAATATCCAACTGCTCTTTAGTCATTATAAACTTGTTTTGAAAGTGTTCTACCTGAACCATTACATCTTTCGAAGTATTTTTTGATGCCACTTCTTCCAATCGATTTTGAAGAATAGTCAACTCCTGTTTGTAAAATTCCATTTCGCGCAAACAGTCCATAGTTTGGTGGTGAAGTGCATTTAAACTTGTTTTCATGTGATGTATAATTTAATGATGTTTAAATGATGCAAACATATTTGAAGGGGGTAGCGGATGTAATGAGAGCGGTCATAAATAAGGCTGACTATAATCATTTAGAGTTATGACTCACTTCGGTGCTTACCCTTTTTACTAGGCGTACTATTGTGTAAACATATCTATGGAAGAAAAAAGCGACATAACAATTCCTCCAGCAAAAAAATCTGAACCGGCATGGGTAACTGTGATACCTAATGGCTTGCGTGGATTTTTAAATGAAGCTGGTGAAACAACGCGCTTTGCACTTCGGTTCTTTCGTGAAGTTTTTTTCCCACCTTACGAACTTCGCGAAGTGGTTCATCAGTGTTACGAAATCGGTTATCGGTCATTAACCTTGGTGGGGTTAACAGCTTTTATCATCGGGCTTGTACTCACCTTGCAATCGCGACCTACGTTATCCAAATTTGGTGCCGAATCGTGGTTGCCTGCAATGGTGGGCATTAGTATTATTCGCGAAATAGGACCAGTAATTGTTGCGCTGATTTGTGCAGGTAAAATAGGCTCTAGCATTGGTGCCGAGCTTGGGTCAATGAAAGTAACTGAACAGATTGATGCCATGGAAGTGAGTGGTACCAATCCTTTTAAGTATATCGTTGTTTCGCGCATTATTGCCACCACGTTTATGGTTCCCATCCTTACTATTATGGGTGATGCCATTGCACTGTGCGGTTCTTTTTTAGCAGTGCGAATTAAATCATCGGTGAGCTTTACCTTGTTTTTCGATCAGGTTTTTGGTGCCACCGACTTCAGTGATTTTTTGCCTGCTTTTCTTAAATCTTTTTTCTTCGGCTTTGCCATCGGGCTGATAGGTTGTTACAAAGGATATAACTCAAAAAAAGGAACCGAAGGTGTTGGCGAATCGGCTAATTCAGCCGTGGTGGTGTCATCGCTGCTGGTATTCGTTATTGACTTAATAGCAGTTCAAATAACAGAGTTTTTCGGGTATATATGATGGATTCATTTACAGAAGAAAGTAAAACAGGAATTGGTGCGCGCAATTATGGAGAACCCATTATTGAGATTACGCATTTGCAAAAATCGTTTGGAGAAAATCATGTGCTCACCGATTTCAATTTAACTGTAAAGCAAGGAGAAAATGTGGTGGTGCTTGGCAAATCAGGTTGCGGTAAATCGGTACTGATTAAGTGCATTGTTGGTTTAATAAAATACGAAGCAGGTTCTATAAAACTTTTTGGACAAGAAGTAAGTACTTTGAAGCAAAAGGAATTGGACATTATGCGAGCGCGTATTGGTTTTGTTTTTCAGAGCAGCGCCTTATACGACAGCATGACGGTGAAACAAAATCTCGAATTTCCGTTGCGCAGACATGGCAAACAAAAATCGAAAACAGAGGTAGATCAATTAGTAGAAGAAACATTAGAAAATGTGGGATTGATGCATGCCATCAATTTAATGCCTTCTGAATTGTCGGGAGGAATGAGAAAAAGAATTGGCTTGGCGCGTTCCTTAATTTTAAAACCCGAATTAATGCTTTATGATGAACCTACTACTGGTCTCGACCCTATTACCGCAGAAGAAATTAGCAAGTTGATGCTGGCTATGCAAGAGAAATACAATACATCCTCCATCATTATTTCGCACGATATGCATTGTGCAGAGTTAACCGCTAATCGCTTAGTTGTAATGATTGATGGAATTAATTATGCCCAAGGCTCTTTTGAAGAACTCAAAAAAATAAACGACTCGAAGGTTCACGCATTTTTTCTAAACTCAAAATAAATGAATAAAGAAACGCTTAATAACATCCGCCTTGGATTATTTGTATTGGTTGGAGTGCTACTCCTCATTACCGGTTTGTACTTTATAGGCAGCAACACTAACATGTTCAGCAAAACAGTTACACTCTACGCCACCTTTAAAAATGTGAGCGGTTTAACACCGGGCAACAATGTTCGGTATTCTGGCATTGATGTGGGCACGGTAGAAAAAATTGAAATTGTAAACGATACCACCATTCGTGTAAAAATGTCGGTGAAAGCCGAATTGCAGAAAGTGATTCGTAAAAACGCAATGGCAACCTTGGGCACAGACGGATTGATGGGCAACAAACTGATTAACATTGATCCTGTTTCGTCTGTGGGCGAGCTAGTGAAAGAAGGCGATGAGTTGAATAGCACACCTTCGGTAAATATGGAAGAAATGTTGCGCACCCTTTCTGCTACCAACCAAAATGTATTAGTAATTTCAGCCAATCTGAAAACACTTACGGATAACATCAATAGCAGCCGCGGCACACTTTACACTGTTTTAATGGATACTACGGTAGGTCCTAAAATTCATCATTCACTCGACAATATTGCGGTGATAAGCGATAATATAAAGCTTGTTTCGGAGGATTTGAACAAAGTGATGTCGGATGTGCAACAAGGCAAAGGCACTATCGGAAAACTGGTTAAAGATACCGTAATGAGTCAGGATTTGGTGATAGCCATACAGCAAGTAAAAACTGCTGGAGAGCGGATTAATGCCTCGGCTGCAGAGTTGAAACAGATTTTGGAAAAGGCAAATAACGGAAACGGTACTGTTGCCACTTTAGTAAACGATACCGTTTCGGCTAACAGCTTAAAGCGTAGCTTGCTGAATGTAGAAACCATCACTATAAAATTCAACGAAAACCTCGAAGCGCTTAAACACAATTTCCTTTTTAGCGGCTATTTTAAAAAGCAGGAGAAGGAAAACAAAAAGAAGTTGAAGGAGAAAAAACAATAGACTTCTTTGGAAATTTATCCAATTATCTCCCCTTTGTTGTAGCCTGCGAAAATCCCGTCAAGGGCGGGAAGGAAGATTCAGAGGGAGGAAAATTGAAAAAATTGAATTTTAGAAGAAGTCTCTTTTAATTTAAATCAACTCACCAGCTTTTCAGCATTCCAACCTCGCGTCATAAACTTTTAGCACAACTTAATTAGCTTCTCATTAAGTTTGTGGATGCCAATTGGTATAAGTGTTGACACAAAAATTCATTCTTTTCACATGAAGGTTTTTTTACGATTGCTTGTAATTGCTACAGTCACTTTGCTTAGTGAAAATATGATGGCACAGGTTTTTCCAAATCCCGCCACACTTTCCACTGGGCAGGGTATTGCAGGAAATCCAGACCCAATTTGGACGGTGTCGCCATGGTATGCGAGTAACCCGCCAAACCCAATTGGCTTAACGTATGGTCAGGCTTTAATCAACAATAATTGCGCGCCAGGTGCATGGGTAAACCCGGCTGCGTTGCCACCTCCTGTAAACAATGGTAATTGGATAACAGGTGCTGGCTCTAATTGTGGTGCCAATTTTAACGCAGGGTATATTTATTTCAGGCTTACATTGAATTTGCCTACAGATTGCAATGGTAATAGTGTGGCAACTCCCGGCAATTACACACTCTATTTTTCTGGTTATGCCGATAACTCCATCACTGATGTTTTTGTAAATGGAACTTCCACTGGTATTAGTGGAGGCAGCTTTAATGCACCATTAAACATCACGCTCAATGGTCCTTGGGTGGCGGGTATCAACTTTGTAGATGTGCAGGTTTATAATTTTCCAAATGGCGGCAATGCAAACCCTTACGGATTGTTGTTGGTGGCAAACAGTGTTGCAAGTTCTACAGCAGATGGCGATAACGATGGCATCCCAGATATCAACGACCAATGCCCCTGCCAAGCAGGCACGTTGAGCAATGGTTGCCTGCCTGCGGCTATTGTTGGAGATAGTATTATTTGTAATGGCGAAAGCACTACACTTACTGCAAGCGGAGGTGGTTCTTATTTATGGAGCAACGGCTCTACCAATGCTACAATAACTGTAAGTCCATTATTGGATACCAAATACACAGTTACCACAACAGCATCTAATGGTTATCAAGATTCAGCCTTTATAAATGTAAAGGTGAACGCATTGCCCAATGCAGTTATCAATCCCTCTGCTGTTGCAATATGCGAAGGCAAAAGCACAACGCTTACTGCAAGTGGAGGTACAAATTATACATGGAACAATGCTGCAAACACAGCCGCTATTAATGTTTCACCTGCGGTGAATACGCCATATTCAGTTACTGTTTCTGATGCAAACAACTGCTCAGCAATTGCTAATGCTAATGTAACAGTAAACACATTGCCTACTGCAAGTATCAACCCAGCGGCAGTGGCAATTTGCAACGGAAATAGTACTACACTCACAGCAAGCGGAGGCGTGAGTTACGCATGGAGCAATGCAGTAAATACTGCTGCAAATTCAGTATCGCCAAATGCTTTAACCACATACACAGTAACAGTAACTGATGGTAACAATTGCACGGCTATAAGCAGCAGCACCGTTACCGTAAATACGCTTCCAATAGCTACAATAAATCCCTCGGCAGTAGCTGTTTGTATCGGCAACAGTGCCACGCTCACGGCAAGTGGCGGTACCGATTATTTGTGGAACAATGGACTAACCATTGTAGCAATTACTGAGACACCAATTTCCTCTACTCCATATTCGGTAACGGTAACAGATGCCAATCTTTGCACGGCTGTAGCCACTGCTATTATTACAGTAAATCAACTTCCTGTTACAACGATTAATCCTGCTGCTACTGCAATTTGCAATGGGGCAAGTGCAACACTTAGTGCAAGCGGTGGTGTAAGCTATGCATGGAGTAATGCTGTAAATACAGTATCAATAAATGTTTCTCCTAATTCAAATACTACGTACACGGTTACTGCAACAGATGCCAACACTTGCACTGCAACTGCAAGCGCAGATGTAACTGTCAACGCATTACCAATAGCAGTAATCAGCCCTGTAAATGATACTATTTGTTTTGGAGCATCAAGCACACTAACAGCAAGTGGGGGAGTAACTTATGCTTGGAGCAATGCTATTGCCAATGCAGTAATAACAGTTGCTCCAATAACTACAAGCAGCTACTCAGTAACCGTTACCGATGCTAATAATTGCACCGATGTTGAGGCTGTAGTTGTAACTGTAATTCCTGAACTTGTACTTACTGCAATTGCTACAGACATAACTTGCAATGCAGCCAATGACGGTGCTGTAAATGTTACTACAAACAGCGGACAAGCACCCTACAACTATTTGTGGAATACCAATGTGATTACCGAAGATTTGACCAGCTTGTCTCAAGGCAACTACAACCTTACAGTTACGGATAATGCAGGCTGCACCAACACAATTGCTACCACAGTAAATGAGCCTTCGGAACTTGTGCTTGCCTCTAGTTTTGTAAACCCTACATGCGCTACCAATCCTGATGATGGAAGCATAATGCTAAACCCAAGCGGAGGCATTACTCCTTACAAAATTTTATGGAATGACGGGGCAGCAAATCTTACCCTCACGCAACTTGCTCCGGGCAATTATGCAGTTACAATTATGGATGTAAATAACTGTTCAGTTACCAATAGTTTTTCACTCGCTTATATCTACGACTTTGCTGTGCAATCAACACCAGCGTTAAGTATCAAGTTAGGTGAACAAGCCACACTTGGTTACACACTTACAGGCAATGCTGGCAATTATCAAACGGTGTGGAGTCCTGCCAAACTGCTTAGTTGCAGCAATTGCGAATCGCCCTCTACCACCACAAAAGTGAATACACGTTATACCGTTCAGGTAAAGAATGATGTTGGTTGCATTGCCGAAAGCACAGTGATGGTGGAAGTGATTCCCGATTATGGCGTGTATGTGCCCAATACGTTTTCGCCCAACCAAGATGGCATCAACGACTTCTTTCAAATCTATGGCAATCTGCAAGCGCTTGAGTATATGCAGTTGCAAATTTTTAGCCGCAGTGGCGAAAAGGTTTTTGAAACTACCGACCCTAAGGTTTTTTGGGATGGATACTACAATGGCGCAATGGTGGATGCAGGCGTATATGTGTGGCAACTTAGGCTCACCTTTATTGACGAACACTTTGCGCAATTGAAGAAAGGTTCACTCACTTTGTTGAGGTAGTTGAGCAGTGTGTATGTTACAAACTTGATAACCTTTTAGAACAAGGGTTCATGTTTGTTTTTATAAATCCTCACAAACATTTTCAAACACTTTCCGATGCTTCTTTAATCTTTGTGCGCAAAGTAAAACAACTGTTCAATGCGTTTTAAAGATGTAAATGTCGTTATCACAGGCGGAGCTTCGGGCATCGGGGCTGCATCGGTTGAGAAATTTTTGAGTGAGGGTGCAAATGTTTCGGTTTGGGATTGGGGAACGCCTACCGCGAAGCAATTACCTTCCAATCGCTATCATTTTATAAAAACAAATGTGGCAAGTAGCGAAGACGTGGCACGCGCCACACAAGAAACACTCACACATTTCAAAACCATTGATGTGCTTATAAATAATGCCGGAATCACCCGCGATGCCTCGTTGCAAAAAATGACGAGCGAGCAATGGCAGCAGGTGCTAGATGTCAATCTTACGGGCGTGTTTAATTGTTGCAAGTCAGTTTCGCCTGTGATGATTCAAAACAATTTTGGCAGAATCATCAACACCTCTTCCATTGTCGGTTTGTATGGAAATTATGGACAGGTAAATTATGCCGCCACAAAGGCTGGCGTAATTGCTTTTACAAAAACACTTGCGCGCGAACTTGGCAAACACAACATCACGGTGAATGCCGTTGCGCCAGGTTTCATTGCCACAGATATGATTAAAACAATGCCAGAAAAAGTGATAGATGCAATGCGAGAAAAAGTGCCGCTCAAAAAACTTGGCACGCCCGAAGATGTTGCTAATGTGTATGCTTTTCTTGCGAGCAACGAAGCGCAGTTTGTTTCGGGCTCGGTGATTAGTGTGGATGGAGGATTGACCATTTAGTAACAACTTTGCCAAAAATCCTTTTCAACTCATCATGCGCATAAACACTACCATGCCCTCGCAACTAAACAAGTTCTTTCAAAAAGAACTTATGGCTGCTGAAATTTTGTTTAAGCAAAATAATTTTTATCAAAGCTGGCAACACTTGGAGCGTGAACATATTTTGAGGCAGCCCTATCCTTACCATCACTCGCTGGTGCATTGGCGCATGTTGTTATTTGGCTTCAAAACACAAAACACAAAAGAAATAATTGGTCAGATTCCGCGCCTCTTGGTAGGTGGTATAAAGTCTTTTGTTTGTGTGGTGTCAGTGGGTAACACAAGTGGTGCAAATGTGCCACCTCTGCAACCCATGCTTATACCCGATGAACTCAAAAAAATAATTGAGCAGGCGAAGCACTGATGCAGTATAGTTCTTGCGTAATGCAGAGAACTGCACCCTGCACAAGCGTGATACCTTTGGATAATGACACTGGATTGCGATACCGATAGCTATCGGTATCGCAATGACGAGCGATTTTTTGGCTGAAGGACAA
>CAZKHZ010000060.1:0-18091 GCA_964552715.1 uncultured Chitinophagaceae bacterium
TTTGGTAATTGAGTTTTGTTTAATCCCTTTCTGCGCAAGCGGAAGGGGATTTTTTGTTTTGGGGAGATTTGGAGTTGAGCAACCTTACTGCCTAATAAATGCAGATGCAAACATGGTGAATACAACACGATATAATTTATTGCCGCGCCTTTAGCGTAATTTCAATATCTTCAAGTGTAATATTCTTTGCCTTTAGCAAAATGAGGAAATGATAGAGCAAATCGGCAGCCTCGTTTTTAAATAATTCTTGGTTATTGTCTTTGGCTTCAATCACCAACTCCACCGCCTCCTCTCCTACTTTTTGCGCCACCTTATTGATGCCCCGTTTGTATAATTTATTGGTGTAAGAATTTTCGTCATTGCTATCAATTCGCTGGGCAATGGTGTTCTCCAATTGGTATAAAAATCCCTTTGCCGTTTCCTCACTAAAGCAAGATGTGGCACCGGTGTGGCAGGTAGCACCTTGAGGCGTTGCTTTAATCAAAATAGTGTCGTTATCGCAATCAATTTGAATGTGATTGACCAAAAGAAAATTGCCTGAGGTTTCACCTTTTGTCCAAAGTCGGTTTTTGCTGCGGCTAAAAAAAATAACCTTGTTTTCTTGCTGTGTTTTTTGAAATGCTTCCTCGTTCATATAACCAAGCATCAGCACTTGCAACGATAAATTATCTTGAATAATTACAGGAACTAAACCATCATTTTTTGTAAAATCAATGTTCATCTTATAGCAATGTTTTCTTGTTTTAAATAGCTTTTTAATTCAGGTATTGATATTTCATTAAAATGAAAAACGCTTGCTGCTAATGCCGCACTTGCTTTAGTGTTTTCAAACACTTCTTTGAAATGTTGTTTGGTACCGGCACCCCCCGAGGCAATCACCGGAATATTTACTGCACTGCTTATGGTATTGGTAATATCAATGGCAAAACCATTTTTAGTGCCGTCATTATTCATAGAAGTCAATAAGATTTCGCCTGCGCCCGATGCTTCAACTTTTTTTGCCCATGCTATGGTGCTTAATCCTGTTGGGGTTCTGCCGCCATGTGTAAATACAAACCACTCGTTGTTTTCAAACTTAGTATCAATAGCAACCACCACACACTGACTTCCAAATTCATTGGCTATTTCAGTAATTAAATCAGGATTCTTTACTGCCGAAGAATTGACAGTTATTTTATCAGCTCCTGCTTTAATAATTGACTTTGCATCTTGTAAAGTATGGATGCCCCCGCCAACAGTAAAAGGAATGTTGATTTGCTGCGCAATTCTATGTACTAGTTCTGCTAGTGTTTTTCTGTTTTCAATAGTTGCGGTAATATCCAAAAAAACCAACTCGTCAGCACCCTCTTTCACATATCGTTTAGCTAACTCAATCGGGTCTCCAGCATCGCGAATGTCTATAAAGTTTACACCCTTTACGGTTCTGCCATCTTTAATGTCAAGACATGGTATGATTCTCTTTTTCAGCATAGCGTTTGCAATTCCTGTAAGGTTATTTTTTGCTCATAAATTGCTTTGCCAATTATTGCGCCTTCGCAGCCTATTTGGTTCAGCTTCAATAAATCATTGATAGAGGAAACGCCTCCACTTGCAATTAATTTCACTTTAGCTTTTAGTAATATTTCTTGATACAATTCGTTTGAGGTGCCTTGCAACATACCGTCTTTTGCAATGTCGGTACACACAACATATTCAACTCCCTTCTGCGCATAATCGGCAATAAAATCTAGCACATCTGTTTCGGAATTCTCTAACCATCCTTGTGTTGCAATTTTGCGATTGTTGGCGTCTGCACCAAGTATTATTTTATCACTTCCATAAGCTGCAAGCCACGAAAGAAATAGTTCGGGATTGTGCACTGCAATGCTTCCTGCTGTAATTTGTTGCGCACCATTCGCAAAAGCAATCTTCACATCTTCATTGCTTTTTATTCCTCCTCCAAAATCAATTTTTAAGGAAGTGTTTTTAGAAATGCTTTCAAGCACTTTATGATTTACGATGTGCATTGATTTTGCTCCGTCTAAATCTACTAAATGCAAATACTTAATTCCATTTGCTTCAAATTCTTTAGCTACTTCCAATGGATTTTCATTGTATATTTTTTTGGTAGAATAATCGCCCTTAGTAAGGCGCACACACTTGCCATCTATAATATCTATTGCGGGGATGATTCTCATAAGTTCAAGAAATTTAAAAGTATTTGCTCTCCAACACTTGCCGACTTTTCTGGATGAAACTGTGTGGCATAGAAATTATCTTTTTGCATGGCTGCACTAAAGGGCAATATATAATCGCAGGTAGCAATTGTATTTTCCGATAGTTCGCAATAATAGCTATGTACAAAATAGACATTGTCGTCTGTTGAAATTTCTTTCAGCAAATTTCCCTTTATGTTTTGCAAGTTATTCCATCCCATGTGTGGCACAATATCAAGGGCAGGGAATTTTTTAACTGCTGCATTAAATATTCCCAAGCAATCTGTATCGCCTTCTTCGGAGTGAGCGCACATCAATTGTTGCCCCAAACAAATGCCAAGCGTTGGCTGCGTGAGCGAACAAATAAGTGTGTCTAACTTATTTTGTTTTAGATAATTCATGGCAGAGCTCGCCTCCCCCACTCCCGGAAAAATCACTTTGGTTGAATTGCGAATTTCCTTTTCGTCATTGGTTACCATACATTCAAATCCCAAGCGATTAATTGCATTCACCACCGAAGTAATATTGCCCGCATTGTATTCAATTACTGCAATCATAAAGTGCCTTTTGTGCTTGGAATTGAGAAGTTATTTGTTTTAGCAACCGCCATTTTTATTGCCTTTGCAAATGCTTTAAATATTGCTTCTATTTTATGGTGTTCGTTTTCGCCTTCTGCTTTAATGTTCAAATTACACTTTGCATTATCGCTAAACGATTTAAAAAAGTGCTGGAACATTTCAGTGGGCATTTCGCCAATCATTTCGCGCTTAAATTCTGCCTGCCACACCAACCACGGTCTGCCCCCAAAGTCAATAGCTACTTGCGCCAAGCAATCATCCATAGGAATTAAAAATCCATAACGCTCCATTCCCTTTTTGCTACCTAATGCTTGCAAAAATGCTTCGCCCAATGTGATGGCAACATCTTCGATAGTGTGGTGTTCGTCAATGTGTAAATCACCCGAAACCTTTACATCCAAATCCAAATTTCCATGCTTAGAAATTTGTTCCAACATGTGGTCGAAAAAACCCAAACCTGTTGAAATAGAAGACTTACCCGAACCATCTAAATTTACAGCAACTGCAATTTTTGTTTCGTTGGTGTTGCGCACTACAGTTGCCACACGTGGTTGTGTTGCGAGATAGGTGTAAATATTAGCCCAAGATGTTGTATTGAATGTGGCTGCTTCATTGTATTCCTTATTTATAAATATTGATTTGCAGCCCAGGTTTTCAGCCAACTGAATGTCAGTAAGTCTATCGCCAATCACATAAGAATTTGCCAAGTCATAATTTCCTTTCATGTAATGCGTAAGCATTGCAGTGCCGGGTTTGCGCGTAGGTTTATTTTCGTGCGGAAATGATTTGTCAATTAATACTTCAGCAAACTCAATCCCTTCATTTTTGAAAGCTTGAATGATTTTGTTCTGTGCAGGATGAAATGTTTCTTCTGGAAAAGAATCAGTGCCTAATCCATCTTGATTTGTAACCATTACTAAGGTATAGTCAAGTTCTTTTACAATGCGTGAAAGATTTTGAAACACACCTGGGTAGAACGCTAACTTTTCCAGACTATCCAATTGCAAATCAATAGGCGGCTCAATTACTAACGTGCCGTCCCTATCAATAAATAATATTTTTTCCTTTTTCATTTCTTCAGTTGATTACTCACTTCAAATTATTCAATCTTACTGTAACCGCATTTTTATGTGCCATTAATTGTTCTGCCGCTGCCATCAATTCTATGGACGGACCTAAATTGCTAATTCCTTCTTCTGTTAGTTCTTGAAAGGTAATTTTCTTTACAAAGCTATCCAATGAAACACCGCTATAGTTGCGTGCGTAGCCATTTGTAGGTAAAGTATGATTGGTGCCGCTGGCATAATCGCCTGCGCTTTCGCAACTGTAATTTCCTAAAAACACTGAGCCTGCATTCCTTACCTCAGGAATAAATTTCTTGTAATTCTTTATTGCCAAAATCAAATGCTCGGGAGCATAATCATTGCTAAATTCAATACACTCATCAATTGTTTTAAAAATAATTGCCTTGCTATTTTCCAATGCCTTTGTAGCAATTTCCTTTCTTGGCAACTGTGTCAATTGCTTAGCTAATTCTTTCAAAGTTTTACTTACAATTACTACATCATTAGATAACAAAATCACTTGACTATCGGCACCATGTTCGGCTTGCGAAAGCAGGTCGGCAGCAACAAATTCTGGCTTGCAAGATTTATCTGCAATAATTAATACCTCGCTAGGTCCGGCAGGCATATCAATTGCCACACCGAAGTTTTGTGCAGCTTGTTTTGCTGCGGTTACATATTGATTTCCGGGTCCAAAGATCTTATCAACTTTTAGAATTGTTTTTGTGCCAAAGGTCATTGCCCCAATTGCTTGAATGCCACCTACTGCATATATCTTGGTGATGCCTATTAAGTTTGCCGTAAACAATATAGCAGGGTTTACATTCCCATTTTTATCAGGCGGAGTGCATAAAATAATTTCTTTGCAGCCTGCAATTTTTGCAGGAATACCCAACATTAATACAGTAGAGAATAATGGTGCAGAACCACCTGGAATATAAATTCCTACTTTTTCAATTGCTCTACTTTCGCGCCAACATTTTACACCCTTTGTAGTCTCAACTACTTTTTTGATTTCCCTTTGTGCTTTATGGAATTTTTCAATATTTCCCATAGCCAATTTAATTGCCTGCCTTAATTCCTTACTTACATTTTTGGTTGATGCCTCTATTGCTTTATCACTTACAGCAAATGATTTTGCCGCTGTTTTATCAAACAACAAATTGTATTTTGAAATGGCTTTATCTCCATCCTTCTTTACTTCACTAAAAATGGTTTTTACTATCTCAGACAACTCTTGTTGCGAAGCAACAGGTCTTTGAATTAGTTTGTTCCACTCCTTCTTATCTGGATACTTTATGGTTATCATCTATCTATAATTAAAGAACCATTTTTTCAATAGGCACCACTAAAATGCCTTGTGCACCAAGGTTTTTCAATTGGTCTATTACATCCCAAAATTCATCTTCCTTTACTACAGAGTGTAAGCTACTCCAACCATCCTGCGCCAAGGGCAATATTGTTGGCGACTTCATGCCTGGAAGTAAGTTGCAAATTTTCTCAATAGCTACATTGGGCGCGTTCAGCAGAATATACTTGTGTTCAGAGGCATTCTTAACTGCTTTAAAACGAAACAACAATTTATTGAGTATTGCCTTCTTGTCTTCGCTCAGTGATTTGTTGGCAATCAATATTGCTTCACTTTTTGTAACCACTTCTACCTCCTTAAGACCATTCATCAGTAGCGTGCTGCCAGTGCTTACAATGTCAAATATTGCATCTGCCAATCCTATGCCTGTTGCTATTTCTACACTACCACCAATCTCTTCAATTAATACTTGTATTTTTTGTTCATCAAAAAACTTCTGTAATATTTTGGGATAACTAGTTGCTATTTTCTTATTGCTGAAATAGTTAAGCCCTGTATAGGTTTCATCCTTTGGAATTGCAAGCGATAGCTTACAATTGGCAAAGCCTAATTTTTCTACAACTGATACGTCTTTATCCTTTTCCCACACTTCGTTTTCGCCTAATATACCTACATCAGCTACGCCTTGCTCTACATATTGAGGTATATCATCATCACGCAGAAAAAGCACTTCCACTGGAAAGTTTGAGGCTTCTGCTTTTAGCTTGCGGTCTCCATTAGAAAGCTTGATGCCACATTCTTTTAAAAGCTCTAATGATTTCTCGCTAAGCCTTCCACTTTTTTGAATTGCAATTTTTAATTTACTCATTTATTGAGTTATTGTGTTTAAGTAAATCGAAGGGAGTTGAAACAAAAAACCCGTTTGATTTACTCAAACGGGTTTTGAAATATTTTTGTTGTTGCAACATAACATTATCACCCCGCCTGAGCGTATGTGCGATGGTGATGATGTAACATGTTTAAATACATTTTGTTTGACTGAGTGCGGCAAAGATAAAATGAGTTTGCAATCAGCAAAGTTTATTTTGCAATACCGAAATTAGGTATAAGCACGACTTCAAAATTGCTTCTGCATCTAAAAGAATAATTTTCAACTACCACATCCAATAAGTCTGTTTTAGTTAGGCTTCGACATTCTATCTACTTTATCATTAGTTACTTGAATCAATTATGAAAGAAGGCATAGATTTCTGGTAATTACTTGTTCTGTAAAAGGTTTAGGTGGAAACACCATGTCACCTTCAATTACAGCTTCACAGAGGGGGACTTTCTCCCAAACCGCCCACCAAACGACACCATATAAACACCAAAAAATATACACACAGCGGCAATTATCTTTTCCGAACTCAGCCTATCTTGCCCAAGCAATATGGCAATGATACTTGCCAGCACAGGCTGCATATAAATATAAGCCCCCACCACCGATGAACTCACCTCCCGCAACGCAAGCATATTCAATAGGTAAGCAAAAAAAGTAGTGCAGATAACAACAAATGCAACACCCATCCATGCCGTAGTTGTAAAGCCCTGCCAGTCAATTGTTATAAACTGATTAAAACCAAAAATCGAAACAGGAATCAAGCCAATTGCAAATATGTAAGTAACAACTGTAAGCGGATGATATTGCTTCATCAGCGGGCGCACCATCACCAGATAAATAGCATAAGATGTTGCGTTGATAAGAATGAAAATATCCCCCAACAAAGTGTCTGACGAAAAATTGAAGCTCTTACCGCTCATAATTAGCAACGCCCCTCCCCCACCAAAAACCAAACCCATAATCTTTTGCCAAGTCGCCTGCTCGTGGCGCATAAAAAATGAAATCACAAAAACCAAAATCGGAGTCATAATCATAATCAGCGCGGCATTGATTGGAGTAGTGCGCTCCAAACCAAGAAAAAACATTTCTTGATTTACAACCACACCAAACACCGCACAAAAAATAAGCAATGGAATATCGCTGCGCTTTATCTGCTCTTTGATAAAGAACTTTTGCAGCATAAAAAACAACACCGTAGTAACCGAAACCCTTATAAAGATAAAGCCAAACGGCTTGATAAAAGCAGGCATCACCAGTTTAGAAACCGAAAATCCAGCTCCGTAAAACAGATTCACAATAATCAAAAAAACATGTGCCCTAAGCCTTTTATCCATTAGCGCGCGAATGTATGTTTTTATGAAATAGTTATACGATAAGCAATTTTCATTTGCAATTTATTGACCTATCCGATTCCCAATGAATAGTAAACGAAGAACTATACTAAAGAAAGAGAGATATCTTTCCTTTTAGAAAAGCACTACTTAGGAAATGAAACACAGAATGTGCTACCGCCAAATTCATTGCCTTCCACCCAAATTTTCCCTCTAAGATTATCAACTATCTTTTTGCACATCGCAAGTCCGATGCCGGTGCCGGGAAATTGGTCGCGCGCATTCAATCGCTGAAAAATGATGAATACCTTTTCATAATATTCGCGAGCAATGCCAATGCCATTGTCAATCACCTTAAACTCGTGCGAAGTAGCTGTTTCAGCATAGGTAATATTGATGATTTTGGAAGCACTTAAATTGAATTTAATAGCATTGCTGATAAGGTTTTCAAATAGACGATAAATATGAATTTCATCAGCCATAAGATAAGGCAGCTTATCGCTAGAAAAAGCTACGTCCTTTAACTCACCTTTAAAGTGATTTTGCAACTCAACAATAATTTTATTGAGGTCAATATTTACAGGATTTACCTCTGTATTTAGTTTTGAGAACTCCAACAAACTATTAATAAGCGAAAACATACGCTTGGCGCCCTCGTTCACAAAACCCATGTAGGTCTGTGTGTCATTATCCATTTTATTGTCCAGACGTTTTTCGAGCAATCCGATATAATTACTAATCATTCGCAATGGCTCTTTCAAATCGTGCGATGCCACATGCGCAAACTGTTTCAGCTCATTATTTGAAACTTCCAATTGATGCGCATAACTTTCTATTTCAATATTTTTTTGACGAAGTAATTCTGCTTCCTTCTTCTTCTTTTCTAATTCAAACCTTGATTTAGCATCCATAATCGCGGCTGCTTTATCAAAGTTGAACATCTCATCCTTTGTTTTATCATAAAGGATATGATACTCATAAGCATTTTTAAAATCGCCTGCTCCAGCATACACCTCAGAGAGGTATTGATACACAGTATTCAAATCAGATTTGCTGTTCAAATCCTTCAGCATTTCTTCTGCCGTGTGAAAGTATTTTATAGCCTGTTGAAAGTTGCCCTTCAACTTATTAGCCATACCTAAGTGAATGTATGAATTAGCGATTGAATTCTGATTTCCAAACTTCTTTTTGGTTTCAAGCGATTGATACAATAATTCAAAACCCTTATCAAACTCGCCCAACTCGCAATAAGTGTAACCAGCATTATTTTGCACCACCGAAGCCGAAAATTGCTCGCCTAATTCATCAAAATACAAATGCGCATTTAATAAATATCCTAATGCCTCTTGATGTTTATGCGATTCGTTTAAATGGTTGCCCAACATATTGTAGCAACGCGCCAAACCTTCTTTATTCTGAATCTTCTCAAATATTTTAACCGACTTATGCAAACACTCCATCGGGTACTCCAGCGACTCGGAACCCCTATCTAAAACAGAAATGTAGTAATACAAAAAACCAAGCTCTTCTTCCATTGCTGAAGAGTGTGATGGTTGCAATTCAAGCAACTGAATAGCGGACTGGTAGTGATGCTGAGCATTTTCCCAAATACCGAGATAGTGCTCATTCATACCCATCATGCGCAATAAGCGCGTTTGCAAAAGTATGTTTGGAGCAAGGGTTAAAATGCCTAAAGCGTTCTCGCAAATTTCATTACTCTTTTTGAACTGCGAAGCAACTTTTGAATAGAATGAAGCTAACTGATAACAAGCCTCCGCCTGCCACAAAACATTGCCAGTGTCTATGGCAAGTTGAATTGCTTCATTGGCAATTTGCTCGGCTTTCTGGCTTTGGATTTTAACCAATTGCTCTGCCTTGCCTATAAGATGATAAAATTGTTGTTCGGATGTAGCCACTGCGCTCATTTCATTGGAGTTTATGAATCTTAGACGAGTAAATTATGATATTAATGATAAATCAGGAAGCGTGAATTTAATACAAGTTCCGCCAAGCGGGCTATCTTCAATCCAAATTCTTCCTTTTAATTTTTCAATTGCTTTTTTGCACACTGCCAATCCTATACCACTTCCAGAATAATCTTCTTGCTTATGCAATCGCTGAAAAATGAAAAACACTTTTTCGCGTTGCTCTTTGGGAATGCCTATGCCATTGTCATGCACTTCAAAAATATGTTTACCCAACTCATGTTTATAGTTGATTTCAATAACAGGTTTTTCGCTCGTATTATACTTGATTCCATTGCCTACTAAGTTTTGAAAAATCTGAAACAACAAAGTATTATCTGTTTTTAAAACAGGTTGTGCATTCCATGAAACTAATGCACTGCGGTGGCTAATCACCACTTCCAAAACACGCACAACTTCATTTAATAAATGTTCAACATTCACATCTTGAAAATTCACATCAGCATTTGCTTGGCTCAATGCCATCATATCCTGAATCATTTCAAACATCCGTTTTGCACTTTCATTAATAGTGCGGATGTAGGTATAAATATCTGAAGCGTGATCTGGCTTTAAGTGTTGCTCTAACAAGCGACTGTAACTGTTCATCATACGCAAAGGTTCGCGCAAATCATGTGCAGCTACATACGCCAACTGCTTCAACTCGTTGTTTGAAAGCTCTAGCTGATGAACGTACTCATAAACCTGTTCATTCTTTTGCTGTTGCAATTGTGCTTCGCGTGCTTCTCTATCAATTGCAAATCGAATAGTTGCATTGTGCAAAGCAGTTGCTTTATCAAAACTCATCCACTCACGCTTTACATTTCCATATTTCAAACGGTAGTCATAAGCAGATTTAAAATCACCCGATTCGGCAAGTGTTCCTGCCATGGCTTCATACAAGTCATGCAGTTCAACTTCCTTTTTATTCTTCATCAACAATTCTTCAACAAGAATGTAGTGCTCTATTGCTTTTTCATAATCCTTTAAAACACGAAAAGCCTTTGCGTAAAAAGCGTGTGCAGATGCTATAAATGATGGCTCGTTTGTTTTTGTCATTGCTGCCAAGCCTTCATCTAAAAGTTGCATCCCTGTTTGTGCATCACCCAAACGGCAATACGACAAACCAAGCGGACTTAAACAAGACTCCTCGCCTATTTTGCTACCCGACTCTACAAAAAGTTGTTTTGCCTTTTCGTAATACGCTTTCGATTCTGCAGGATTGTTTTTTACATCAGGATGATAGTCAGCATAAACGCTGTAGCATTTAGCAAGCCCATCTTTATTGTTAGTCCTTTCATTAAATTCAATTGCTTTTTGCAAGTGAACAAACTTATCTTCATCAAACGGAAGATGGCTGTAAATAAGAATAATATTGAAGTGTAAACTTGCGGCTAGTTGCAACTCCTCTTTCGTCTGCGGCACTTCGGTTTCTAAAATTTTTGCCGCCTGCAAGTAGTTTGAAACTGCATTTGTAAAATTACCTGTCCAGTGGTAGCAGATGCCTATTAACTTATAAATGTTTGCACTTAAAAATGGCTGTTGCTCATCATTTAGTAATGAATGTGCTTGCAAAGCATGATGCAAGGCAGCATCGTAGTCTTTAAGCACCGAAAGGTAGTAAGTAGCTATTTCAAGCGTAGCTTCTGCTGCCTGAAATGGAAGATTGTTTTTAATAGCAATGCCAACTGCCTTATTTGCAAACTCAATACATTTAAAGTTTCGCTTTAAACGCTCAGTTTTAGCCGCGGCAATCAAGCTTAGCACTTCAGAAAAAACATCAAGAACAGGCTTTTTGCCCATATCCGTTTCGTTTCGGATTTGTCCAATTATCATATTGAGGGTAGCAGATTGGTTAGGTATTAATGCTTCATTTTATACTTTTTGTTTCTAATACGGTAAAACCGAATGCAAGTTGCTTTATAGCACTCAAATTAATCGCACAATAGATTTTAATTAAGAATTTTTAGTTCGATTTAAAGAAGGTAATGATGAAGATGTTTTAAAAAAGGCACTGCAATTACTTTAATTCATCCAATTTTTCTAAGGCTCTTTGTTTGAAAGCTCCATTGCTGCGGCTCAATTCTTCTAACAAAATTCGGGCTTCTTCTTTCTTTCCTTTTTTCAAAAGTATTTGAGATTTGTAATACTTAGAGCCTTCAATATGCTTTGAATTTTGATCTAACAACTTATCAAAACCCTTTAAAGCACCTTTGCTGTTTCCATTTATATACTCACTTACTGACTGAAAATAAAGCGCATCTTTATTGTCAGGCTCTGTATTCAAAATTTTGTCGAATTGTTTTGATGCTGCTTTATAATTGTGGTCGTTAAAACTTTGCATGGCGGCATCCATATTTCCGTCTCCATCAGAAGCTATTTCCTCTTTTGCATTGCCCTTTGTTTTAGCCGCTAAGGTTGTAGCATTCATATCATCACTTTTAGCCCTCACTGCCGTAGCACTTGGTGCGATAGCACTCGCGCCTTCTGATGCTGTCGATACTGAATTAGCTGCAGACTTTTGACTTTTCTCCTTTGCTAACAGAGCTGCCTTTTTCTTTTCATCCTGTATCTTTTCTAGAGGTGTAGCTTCCGCCTTTTTTGCAACAGGTTCTACTTTAGGCTCTTCTTTTTTATCAACCTCTGCCAATGCAATTTCCTGTGAAATCAATTTGCTAGCATCTTCTGATAGTGTATCCTGTTTAAATAATGACAGGTTGTTTTGGCTTGCTGAATCAGCCAAGGGTAAACTGTCTGCCTCCATGAAAGGACGAGCCTCGGGTGCATTGGCATCACTCTCCTGCACAGTCTCCATAGCAAGCTGCTTTGATTGACTGTTGATATAATTAGTAACTAAAAATCCAAGACCAACCAGTAATCCAATTAAAACCGCAGCAACTGCATAACGTGTAATGGCAGATAAGTTGATTGAGCTTACCTGTTGTTCTGTTCCCGAGCGTTGCGCAATACTTTGGCTTAGTTCTTTGAAAGTTGTTTTTAGATGCAAGGCATTACTTGCCTGCAATCCTTCCAAAGCTTCGTGAGCAAATGGATCCTCATTAATCAAATGCTCAAACTTAGCGGTGTCCTCGGGCGTGAGGGTGCCATTAAGGTAAGCCAACATAGCTTCCTCTGTAATCACACCGTTTTGGGTGAGCGTCATGTTAGTTGTTCTTCGACCGCTCATGCTTTGCTATAATGATGTTTTTTAAATTTCGTTTGCCGTTTTGAATGTAGCTCTTCACTTCATTCAAACTAAAATTAGTTTCCTCTGCAATTTCCTGATAGCTTTTTCCTTTCAGGTAAAACAACTCCACACATTTACGCTGTTCATCGCGCAACTCGTGAAGGCTGTTATTTAAGTGCGAAAGGAACCATTCTTTTTCTTCAGCTTCTTCAAGATGCAATTCCAGTTGATTTTCCACATCGTAGCTGTTATCATTTTGAACTTCCTGGCGATATTCCTGCTGACGCTTCATCGAAGTTTTATCGCTGCGAAACTGCATCATGCAATGATTTTTAACTACCGTATGCAGCCAAGCCTTGAAAACTAGTACGTGATGCTTCTTCAAATCAACAATCAACTTTTCAAAAATCTGCATCACTGCATCTTTTGCCGCAGGCTCATTTTTAAAATGCTTTAAGCACACGCCAAATACCAAGTAAGTATATCTTTGATATAACTCACCCACATACACCATATCATAAGAATTTCGATAGCGGTGCACTAATTCCTCATCGCTGAGGTCGGTATATTGACTTTTTGTGTTCAATTAGTTTTTCTTTTCGTCCTCGTATTTTTTAGTAATAGTAGATATTGCATCGTTGGCATTAGTAATAATCAAGTCATAATCTGAAATTAATGTTGCAGCGTCTCCTTTGTCTTTCTGCTTTTCATCATCAATTATCTTTTGCGCTTCTTTCTTTTTCTCTTCAAATGATTTTACAAGTCTTTTAATAGAACCCTTACCAGCCGATGCAAGTAATTTAGTTTCGGTGCTAAGTGCTTGATTCTTGAGTATATCAATGCCTTTAATTGCTAAATCTTTTTTCATGTGCGTAAGAAAGTTAGCGTAGTGATACATCAAAGTATATTTAGCATAACCCTTTACGGTAGTAAATTTTTTTTCAAAGAAAGTTTGAAATTTCTCAGAAGCATCAGCCGCATAAATGCCACATACGGCATCCGTCATTTCGTAATTATTTTCGCTTTCAAACATTGCAGCATAACGAACAGCGGCAACGGTATCTATTACCTGAATAGCTTTCAGCGCCTCCGCGGCTGTGGCATAGGAACTATCTCCCAATGCCTTTTCAAACACCGTTATCAGTTGCTTGTCTTTCAACCGCGAAAGCTTTTGGATAGCTGAATACCTAACATTAGCATGGGCATCAGCAAGTGCCATTTTCTCTAATTGCTTAACAGTTTCAGGCATTGAATCTTTATTCAACTTAATAGCCTCTACAGCATATCTTCTAAAGAAAAAGAAGGTATCGGAAAGCGCAGAAATCAGTTCCAGCTTTGCCTCCGGATTGTCTTTCTGTGCTTCACGCAAGCTACGCAATGCTTCAAGTTTGGCAAGAAATTGCGGATGATTTTTATACTGAAAAATAAAATCGCTCAATTGTTTGTTTTCTTTCTTTACGGCTAACAAAATTCTATCTGCATCAAAGTCTATCAAATCTGGTTTGGTTGAAGATGCGAAAGCGAAAGTTTGTTTCTCTTTAGTCAGCGTTACTGAATGGGTTTCAACTTTACCATTTTTCCACAAAGCTACTTTAGCTGGCAATTGATAAACCAAAGCAATATCTATATTATGCTTTTGTTCCACCTCTACATACACAGTATCATTCTTGTACTCGTAGTTGATAGTAAGTTTTGGATGCCCTTTGTTTAAAAACCATTGATTGAAAAACCAGTTCAAATCAAGCCCGGTAACTTCTTCAAATGCTAAACGCAATTGATGAATCTCTACAGGTTTGTATTGATTTGTTTTAAGGTACAATTGCAGTGCATCAAAAAATGCTTTATCGCCAACCACATTGCGCAACATGTGCAATACATGTCCGCCTTTTTCGTAACTGTGACGGTCAAACATTTCTTCTTGGCTTTCATAGTAAAAACGAATCAGGTCAACATTCTTACTCTGCGATTCATCAAAGTATTGTCTCAAATTATCCTGCAACATTCTGTCGGCTTGAAGTTTGCCGTATTTATATTCTGCCCACAGGTATTCACTGTAATTTGCAAATGATTCATTCAAAGGAATATTGCTCCAACTTTCGCAAGTAACCAAATCACCAAACCATTGATGAAACAATTCGTGCGCTATAATATCTTCATAGTTTGCATCTAGCAATTCGCGTTTGTTGCGCTGCACAAATTCGCCAAACAATGATGCAGAAGTGTTTTCCATAGCACCACTCACATAGTCGCGCACAATTATCTGCGTGTATTTTTGCCAAGGGTAAGCAAAGCCAAGCAATTGCGAAAAGAACTCCATCATTTCGGGAGTATTCCCAAAAATATCTTTAGCATAAGGTTCATACTCTGGCTCTACATAATAGTCCACGGCAAGGTTGCGCCAATTGTCTTTTACTACAGCAAACTCACCCACCGTAAGCATAAACAAATATGGGGCGTGAGGCTTGTCCATCAACCAATTATCTGTGCGGGTACCGTTGCCATTATCTCGCGAAGCCACCAGCAAACCGTTTGAAAGTGTTTTGTATTTCTTTTCGCAGGTTACAATGATTTCGCCTGTGCATCGAAGGTTAGTAGCCTCAATGGTGGGAAACCAACATGAACTTGCTTCTGTTTCGCCCTGTGTCCAAAGCTGCACAGGTTTGCCAACTTCTTTACCCAACGGATTGATAAAATACAAACCCTTATCGCTTTGAATAGCTGCCGAGCCTCCAGTTTTGCGCTCGTTTGGTTTGGCGGTGTAATCCACAAACACATTCAAGGTATCTTTTGAAGTGAAAGTGCGCGGCAGCGCGATGTGAATCTTTAAACTGTCGTAGCGATACTTCAGCGATTCCAAGGTGCCGTTTTTTGAAACCAAAGCAACTTCGCGAATGTCAAATCCCTTTGCATCTAAAATCAGCGAATCGGTTGGATAAAAGTGTGGCTTCAGTTTTATGAAAGCCTTTGCAGGCATACGCTGCTTTTCCCAATCAATCTGCACATCTAGTTTAGTGTGCAACAAATCAAAAGCTATAGGATGCGAACCGCGATAGATTTTCTCTTTTGAAAAAGTGAGCGATATTTCATCCAAAGTATCTTCATCCATTGCAGGCATATCGTTATTGCCCTGCCCCTTCGTTACTTTTTTTGTTGAGTTGCAAGCACCCACAAAAAACCAAATTGCCACCACAGGCAACATCCATATTTTATTACTCCATCTCATTTCTGCAACTAAAGTATAAAGTGTTACGAATTGACCATATTAAAGTGCCTATTGTATCTTAACAGAAGCTTTTGTGGTGAACTAAAAGGCAAACAGCTAACTGCCCCTTGCCTTATCAAAACTGATAAACAAATGAATTAAAATGGAGCGCGAATAGCGCATAACAGGCGGCAGCAATACAAGCAAAAAGGCTGCGGCAAAAAGAAAAGAAATCAGTAAAGAATAATTCAATACTAAATAGCAGGTAACTAACACAGCTATTTCCACTGCCAATACCAAAGGATAGCTTATCCACAGCGCGGCAAGAAAAAACCCCGGCTCTATTTCAAACAACTGTCCACACACAGCACATTGCTTGGGCATAGACAACATCTTTGTAAGGTTGTAATGATTAGACGCTGTAAACAATTCCCCTTTTCTGCATCGGGGGCATTTGCATTGCAGTATGCTTTGGCTTAGTGTAAGGTTACTCGTATTATTTTTCAATAATTTTTGGTGCGTTAATCGCATACAAATAAAGCAGGATATTGTTTCTCTTGTGTCATAAATTTTGCCATTAAAAAGATTTATTCATCTTCCGTTTCAAATTACTGATATGCAATATTTGCACGCGCTCGACTACACTATTTTCCTGTTTTACTTTTTTGTTGTTGCTGGCTATGGCTGGTGGATTTATAACAAAAAGAAACGCGCCACGGCTGATAGCAAAGATTACTTTTTGGCAGAAGGTTCACTTACCTGGTGGGCAATAGGTGCATCGCTGATTGCATCCAACATCAGTGCCGAACAGTTTATAGGCATGAGCGGTGCGGGCTTTAAAATGGGACTAGCAATTGCCAGCTACGAATGGATGGCGGCAGCCACTTTAATAATTGTTGCGGTGTTCTTTATGCCCCTGTATCTCAAAAACAAAATCTACACCATGCCGCAGTTTTTGGAGCAGCGATATAACGGCACGGTGGCATTTATTATGGCAATTTTCTGGCTGATGCTGTATGTAGGTGTAAACCTCACTTCTATCCTTTACCTTGGTGCATTGGCAGTAAGCAGCATATCGGGTTTCAACTTTACTATATGTATGGCTGGTATTGCGCTGTTTGCTGTTTTGATAACCTTGGGCGGCATGAAGGTGATTGGCTACACCGATATTGTTCAAGTGTTTTTCTTAATCATTGGCGGGCTGGCAACTACTTACCTTGCTTTAAATCTTGTAGCAGATAGTTACAGCGGCAGTGGTGTGTTGTATGGCTTTAATGAAATGATGCGCAACGCACCCGAGCATTTCCAGATGATATTTAAACAAGCCGACCCCAACTTTATGGATTTGCCCGGCTTGACGGTAGTGGCTGGCGGCATGTGGATTGCCAACTTTAGCTACTGGGGTTGCAATCAATATATTACCCAACGCGCGCTGGGTGCCGACTTGCCTACTGCGCGCAAGGGTATTCTGTTTGCAGCCTTCTTAAAACTATTGATGCCAGTGATTGTGGTGTTGCCCGGCATTGCAGCATTTGTGTTGCATCAGCAGGGCAGTTTTGCTAGCGAAATGATGCAGGACGGAGAACTGAACCCCGACCGCGCCTACCCAGTATTGCTGAACCTGTTGCCTATCGGGCTAAAGGGGCTTGCATTTGCCGCATTGACGGCTGCGGTGGTGGCTTCGCTGGCGGGCAAGGCTAATAGTGTTGCCACTATTTTCTCTTTAGATATTTATAAAAAACACATCAACCGCAATGCTGATGAAGCTAAGTTGGTGTTCACTGGCAAAATTGTAATTGTGGTGGCAATGTTGTTGGCGGTTTTTATCTCCCCCTTTTTGGGCATTGATAAAAAAGGCGGCTTTCAATACATACAGGAATACACAGGCTTTGTGAGCCCCGGCATTTTTGCCATGTTTTTGATGGGTTTATTTTGGAAAAAAACTACTGCCCGCGCAGCTATGTTTGCCACCATTGGCGGCTTTTTGTTTTCTATCTTCCTAAAGTTTTTGCCAGGCTTCACCGACCTTTATTTCCTCTCTGCTTTGGGCTTTGCCAAAGCCAACGCTGCGGGTGTTTACGAAATTCCTTTTTTAGATAGAATGGGTTTTGTGTTTGCCTTTTGTGTGCTGGGCATGGTGCTGATAAGCAGTATTCAAAACCTAAAAGTAAAAGAAACCAAAGGGCTAGAAATAGATGCCGCAATGTTTAAAGTAGATAATGCTTTTGTTGCGGGTGCTGCCATTGTTATTGTTGCGCTGATTGCTTTGTACGCATATTTTTGGTAAGCTAGGTTTGTTTCAAATCAGAGCGTAAATGATACTTAAGTATGTTTAATTGATTAAATCGCTTTCATAATTCATCTTTTTTCCTCATTCGGAG
>CAZKHZ010000061.1:0-17926 GCA_964552715.1 uncultured Chitinophagaceae bacterium
TTATCGAAACAGATATCAAAGAAGATGTGAAGGTTGAAGTAACAGACATCAACGGTAAAGTGGTAATAGCTACCGATATGTTCCGAAACAAAACCATAGATGTGTCTATGCTTGCATCTGCAATTTATCAGGTTAGAATCACCAGCGCACAAGGCAGTGTGGTGAAACGTTTGATGAAGGAGTAGAATAGTTTTTTACTTTCATATTGAAACTAATTTTAAAAGGTTTCAGGTCATCGCCTGAAACCTTTTTTCTTTTTAAGTATTTCTGGTTCAATGCTTTGATTTTGATTAGAGAGATACTGTTTTAATCCACTCTGTTGTAGTTTGCTAAAATCCCACCAAAGCAGGAAGCCGAGACCTAGTCATAATTTTAAATGTTTACTTTTCAAAAATCAAGTTTCTTTTTAGGGGCTTATCTTACCCAGAATTTGTTTTGCAATATTTAGTTATTAGCTATCTGAACATTACATCATTATTCTGGTTTTATCTTGCAACACACTGATTTTTTACTAGTTACAATACAATATCGTGCGCAAAAAAAAGATTATAGTTATTGGTTCTGGCTTTGCCGGACTCACTGCTGCCGCGCTATTGTCAAAGCAAGGTTTTGATGTTACTGTATTAGAAAAAAATGATCAAGCAGGTGGCAGAGCAAGGGTTTGGGCAAAGGATGGGTTCGTTTTTGATATGGGACCAAGTTGGTACTGGATGCCTGAAGTATTTGAGCAGTTCTTCAACAAGTTTGGTAAAACAACTGCTGATTTTTATGAACTTAAACGTCTTGATCCTTCATACAGAATTTTCTATACAGAAAACCAACAAATGGATGTGCCAGCATCTGTTGATGATTTAGCCAAAATTTTTGAGGGGAAAGAAAAGGGAAGCGGTAAAAAGTTGATAGCATTTTTGGCTGATGCAAAATTCAAATACGAAACCGCTTTAGAAGATTATGTGAATCGGGTGAGTGATAGTATTTTTGAATTTTTTGATTTCAAGCTAATCTTCAAAAGCCTACAAATACAGTTGTTTCAGTCGCACGGCAGTGTGGTGCGTAAACAGTTTAATCATCCGCATTTGATAAGTTTACTCGAATTTCCAGTGCTTTTTTTAGGAAGCACTCCTGCAAATACTCCTGCTTTGTACAGCATGTTGAACTATGCCGATTTAGGTTTGGGCACTTGGTATCCAATGGGTGGTATGAATAAAATTATTCAGGCATTTTTGAAAGTATGTACAGATGCAGGTGTGAAAATTATTTGTAATGAAGAGGTTACTAAGATTAAAACAGAAGGAGGAAATGCGCAACAAGTAATTACGAAAACTAAAGTTTATGATGCCGATGTTGTAGTTGCGGGTTGCGACTATGAACATGCCGAGCAAACCCTGCTGGATAAGGATAAACGGCAATATGATACAGCGTATTGGAATAGTAGAGAAATGAGTCCGAGTTCTTTGCTTTTTTACATTGGGGTTAATAAAAAGCTGCCTAATCTCAAGCATCACAATCTCTTTTTTGACGCAGACTTTGATAAACATGCCGATGAAATTTATAACACACCAAAATGGCCCTCACAGCCTTTGTTCTACGCCTGCGTACCCTCTAAAACTGACGATAGTGTTGCGCCTCAAGGTTGCGAAAATCTTTTTTTGCTAATGCCTTTAGCACCGGGTATTGAGGATAATGAAACATTTAGAGAAAAGTATTTCAACATTATTATTGAACGACTTGAATCACGCATTGGCGAACAAATACGCCCCAATATTGTTTTGAAAAGAAGTTATGCAATAAACGATTTTGTAGCTGATTATCACTCATTTAAGGGAAATGCTTATGGCTTGGCAAATACACTTTTTCAAACAGCATTTTTGAAACCAAAAATGAAAAGTAAAAAAGTGAAAAACCTGTTTTATACAGGGCAATTAACTGTTCCGGGTCCTGGTGTTCCACCAAGTATTATCAGTGGGCAAATTGTTGCAAACGAAATAGCAAAATTGACTAAAAAGAACGTGCTTTAACCAGTAGCTAAACAACTATAAATACAACTCATGTTTGAACTATTTGATGAATCTTCCCAAGAATGCAGTCGCTTCATCACGCAGCAATACAGCACATCATTCTCGCTGGGTATAAAAACTTTACACAAAAAATTTCAAGCCCCCATTTATGGAATCTATGCTTTTGTTCGGCTTGTAGATGAGATTGTAGATACCTTTCATGATTTTGATAAGCAGTATCTACTAGCGAAGTTTAAATCAGATACTCTCGAAGCCATTCATCAAAAAATTAGCCTTAATCCGGTTTTGTTTTCTTTTCAAAAAGTAGTCCATCAATATCAAATTCCGATGCACTTAGTTGATTCTTTTTTCAAGAGCATGGAAATGGATTTAGTAAAGTCAGACTATGGGAGAGATACCTATGATGAATATATTTATGGTAGTGCAGAAGTAGTAGGTTTGATGTGTTTAAAGGTTTTTAGCGAGGGTGATGAGCAGATTTTCGAGTCTTTAAAATCACCTGCAAAATTTTTAGGTGCAGCTTTTCAGAAAGTAAATTTTCTGCGCGATATGCAGAGTGATTTTGATGAACGTGGCAGAGTTTATTTTCCTGGTATTGACTTTGCTAATTTTAAAGAGCCTGCAAAAAAGCAAATAGAAGCAGAAATTGAACAAGATTTTGAAGCAGCACTTAAAGGGATTTTACTGTTGCCAAATGGCGCAAGAGCTGGCGTTTATCTTGCATACAAATATTATGTATTGTTGTTCAAAAAAATCAAAATGTCGTCACCTGACAGATTGAAGGAAAGTAGAATTCGCGTTAATGATATGCAAAAATTTTTTGTGCTAATTTCTACGCTTTTAAGCACTAAAACTCAAAAACTTTTTTACTCAAAATAGTAAATCACCAGTGGCGCATTACACTTACTTGTTGTTGAATTTATTTACTATATCAATTCCTTTTGCGCTATCGTTTGAAAGCAAAGTTCAGTTCTATAAAAAGTGGAAATACTACCTGCCATCACTTTTTATCACCGCGCTATTGTTTCTCATTTGGGATTATTACAAAACAAAGTTTGGTGTGTGGCAATTCAATGATGATTTCATAATTGGAATTAAGTTTTTTGGACTGCCAATTGAGGAATACTTTTTCTTTTTTACCGTGCCTTATTCCTGCACTTTTATTTATGAAGTAGTTGCTTACTATAACAAAAGAAACTTTTTAACCAAAGACATAAAATTGGTTTCAATAGCATTGAGTTTTATCTTTCTGATGTTTTCTTTTTTTGTGCTCGAAAAATCTTATACATGGAGTGTAACATTCGGCATGGCATTTATTATTCCATTCTTAATTTACACATTAGATAACTTCAAGTTTCAGCACTTTGTTTTGATGTTTTTGATTTCTATTTTACCAATGGCAATTGTAAATGGCGTGCTTACTGCACTTCCGGTTGTAGTTTATAATAATGTTGAAAATATAGGCATCAGAACCATAACAATACCTGTAGAAGATTATTTGTATAGTTTCATTTTGTTAGGTTTAAATGTTGGGCTTTATGAGTTATTTAAAACGAAGCGGCTATTTCTTGGCTTCAATTTTAATAAGCTTCTTATTCAACCTAAAGTGTAATTTCCATAAGCATCAAATTCATAACATAATATATGTACATCACTAATCAATGGTATTTAGTTTGCCTGTTTGATGAATTAGAAAGCGTCAATCCCTTGCCCAAAAAAATCATAGGTGAACACTTGGTAGTTTTTAAAACTAAATCAGGTGAAGTAAATGTTGTTGAGGATCGTTGTTGCCATCGTAATGTAAAACTTTCAATGGGCTATGTGAAGAATGATTGTATTAAATGTGCTTACCACGGTTGGGAATTTAATGGCGCGGGCAAGTGCGTTTCAATTCCATCGCTTCCTGATGATAGTTTAGTGCCCTCAAATGCTTGTGTAAAAGCGTATAAAACAAAGGTGTTCAACAATATGGTATGGGCTTTTTTGGGCGATAATAATTTGGCTGAAAAAACAACTTTGCCACCAATGCCCGAAATGGTAAATAGACCTTTTGTTTTCAACTATCATATTCTTAAAGCTGACTTAAAATTGGTGGCTGAAAGTTTGATTGACCCTTATCACATTGACCATGTTCACCGTGGTAGTATCAAAACGCTTATGGGTAATCTTTCGCGCAAGCACATAGATTTTGAAATTGACAGAAGCAATGAATCAATGACCGGTAGTTACTATCGTAAAAACACAGGTAGTTTTTTTGAAAAGTATTACTTCGGTTTTGAGGAAGAGATAAAAACAAATTTTGCATTTTGGTTTCCGCATACTTCAAAGTTGGAAGTCAATTTTCCAAGCAAAAAACGCACGCTCTACATTTACGAACATTTTTACCCAATTCAAGGAGATGAAATTTGTATGCTTCAAATTACCTTGTGGGATAATATTTTTGCAGGTTTTGATGCTTTTGCAAAGTGGTTTATGTTACGCAAATCCAACAAAATAGTTGAAGAAGATATTGCTTTTTTAGAATCTAATAAGTACTACCAAGACACATTAAATGCACATGACTTACTTATTAAAAGCGATAAAGTTTCTATTGAATTTGCCAAACTTTGGCGCATGAACATAGAAGATAAGCGTGTTGAATCTACTGCAGTAAAACAAACCATTTAAGCGCACTTCTTCAACCTAAATAAACATGAAAAACTGGTTTAAACAAAAAATAGCAGAGCGTCTAAATCACTATAAAGTTGCTTTAAATGCCCCTGATAAAAACTTGGGCTATACATTACAATCACCAAAAAAAGTGGCAGTGATTGGCGCAGGTATTGCAGGAATTGCTTCGGCTGCAAACCTTGCTGAACGTGGCTTTGAAGTGCATCTGTTTGAAAAAGCACCATACATCGGAGGCAAAGTGGGTTCATGGAGTTTTGAATCCAATGGCGAAACCCTGCGCACCGAGCATGGTTTTCATGCTTTCTTTCGTCAGTATCACAACCTTCTCGCCTTTATGGATAAAATTGATGCACGCAAGCATTTAATACCTATTGAAGATTACCTAATACTATATTCTGATCGTTCACAACAGAGTTTCAAAAACATAGATAAAACCCCGCTTTTTAATGTGTTGAGCATGGCTCAAAGCGGAGTTATTCGCTATCGAGATATGATGTTCAATCGCTATGGACTTCAACTCCTTGACCTTTTTAAATTTCATCCTCAAAAGACATTTCAGCAATACGATAATACGCAGCTAAGTGTTTTCATGCAACAATGTAATGTGCCAGATAAAATGCAGCGTGTATTCACCTCGTTCACTCGTGCATTTTTTTCTTCGCCAGAAAAAATGAGTACTGCCGAACTCATTAAAGGTTTTCATTTCTATTTTTTAAGCAATGATTTAGGTTTGTTGTATGATGTACTTGATGATGATTTTGAGCATACTTTTTTGAAACCAGCATCCACATTCATTCAAAATTATGGCGGAAAAATTCATCTAAACTTGGCTATAGAATCATTGGAATTTCACAACGATAAATTTTTTATCCATAACCAATCCTTTGATTATTGCATTCTTGCATGTGATGTTAAACATCTGCCAAAGCTTGTTGCCAACTCTCCAACCTTACACGCTTACCCTACTTTTAATCATCAAATTCAATCATTAAAAAGTTCTGCGCGATATGCTGTGTTGCGACTTTGGACAGACAAATTTGAGACAGGAAATTACCCATACTTCATTTTTACCGACAAGCTTAAATGTCTTGATTCTATTTCGTTTTATCACTTGTTTGAAAAGGAATCAAAACAGTGGAGCGTCAAAAATAATGGTGGTATTTTCGAATTGCATTCGTATGCTCTGCCCGATGATTTAACCGATGATGCAGTTATAAAAAAGCAATTGTTGGATGAGCTTTTTCACTTTCTGCCCGAGTTAAAAGATATGGTAATTAAGCACGAGTTTTGGCAGCATCGTAATGACTTCAGTGCTTTTAGCACAGGCTTACACAGCAATCGCCCTCAAGTGCAAACAGAAGTTCCCAATCTCTATTTAGCTGGTGACTGGGTAAAAATGGATAACACCACTATGCTTATGGAAGCAGCGTACACCTCAGGTGCTATTGCGGCTAATTGTATTTTGTCATCCGAAAAATTGGTAGAAAACGAGTTGGTTTCAGTGCCTTCTTATGGATTGATGGCAAAGAAGAATTGACGATTTTTTATTTGATTAAAATATCAATCAACAAAAAAAATATCAACCCAATTGAAAATATAACTGTCATGAAATTTAGTTTAGTATCAATCAGCGATTGATAGGTAAAACTCAGAATCAAACTCACTATAAACCAACTGATATAATTTTGAATTGGTGGAGAACCATCATCTAACCAAATCCAGAATTTATGCTTTATAGCAAGCGGCTCAATTAGCATATCAAAACCCACCATTGCCATAGCAGCAAATATTGAGGCAAAAGCTTTGTTTTTTATTAAATACGCTGCTATGTTATTAGTAGTATAGGTCAGTGAAATCCAGTTAATGCCAATAATTATTGGCACAGATAGTAAATGAAAACCCAGCAAACTCGTGTATTCATATTTTCCAAAAATTGCGCCAGTTTTAACGCCTACAATTTCAACCCCCATACCAACACAAAATGCAAAAACAAGAACTGTAACAAAGCGTAGGTTATATGCTTTGTGCGCAATCATCATTACCACAAAAGCATAAAGTAAAGTAGAAGAAGAAAGCGGTTCAAAGAAATACTTTGTTGCAGCTAGATTTATACCTACAGCACCAAACACAAACATGCTAAGTAGTAAAAGCGCAAGAGCGCGCTCCATGCTACTTAAATTATTCCATTGATTAACCCACCAGTTCATCTACTAATTTTGCTGAAAGTAAACATAAAGGAATACCGCCACCAGGATGTACACTGCCGCCACAAAAAAATAGATTTTTAATCTGCGATGAAAAATTTGGATGACGTAAGAATGCCGAAAAAATATTGTTTGAACTGTTGCCATACAAAGAGCCTAAATAACTAGAAGTGAGCTGTTCAATATTCAAAGGAGTATTCACGATTTCTGTAGCAATCAGTGCTTCAACGTTTGTGTTCAACGCAACACTAAGTTTTGCTATTATATTTTGCCGTGCTTCGGTTACAATCTTGTTCCAGTCTTGCCCATTGTTGTAGGGTGCGTTCACTAATACGAACCAGTTCTCTTCTCCCTTTGGAGCATGATTTTTATTTAACTTGCTACTTATAAAAACATATACAGTAAGGTCATTGAATATAGCCTTCAGTTCGTCTGTATATCGAAATTCCTCTTTGTAATTTTCTGAGAAAAATATGTTGTGTACATCAAGTTCTTTAAACTCTTTTTTTATGCCCCAGTAAAAAATAAGAGCTGATGTTGAGCGTTGCTGAGAAAGGATTTTACTTGGCTGTTTTTCATTGGCAAGTAGCTTTTTATATGTAAACTGTACATCCATATTACTTACTATCACATCTGCATAGATTTCTTTATTTTTTACATACACACCAACAGCCCTTTTATCTTTAACAATTATCTTTTCTACAGTTGAATTAAATTCAAATTGAATCCCCATCTGCACTGCTAGTTTATACATCGCTTCTGAAATTTGAGCCATTCCCTCTTTCATCATAAAAGCGCCACGCAAATATTCTGGTGTAGCAATCACATTTAAGGTTGCTGGACACTTATATGGATTACTGCCGTTGTAAGTAGCGTATCTACTAAAAAGTTGAATTGCTTTTGCTGTACTAAATCTCTTTTGTAATGAGCGGTGCATAGTGGTAAATAAACCTAGTTGAGGAACATGAAGCATTGCATTTAATGCAGCAGACTGCAAGTAAGTTTTAAATTTATGCAGCGAGCTATTCAAAAATAAATCCTTTGTAAGCTCGTAGTTTTCATCAATATGTTTTAGATGAAGCAAAGTGTTTGATGACGGTTCGCCTAGTTTATCGCTTAGTTCTATTGCAAATTTGTTGTTATCTGCCCATGCGCTTGTTGTTACACCATCAGCAAAGAAGTATTTGCAAATCGGGTCAAGTTTTTGATAACTGTAATAGTCTCTTGGTTGTTTACCACAATGTTCAAAGAGTTCGTCAATTAGGTTTGGAAGCGTAAGTAAAGATGGTCCAAAGCCCCATTGAAAGCCATTCTGCTCAATGCGCACAGCTTTTCCACCCGCTTTGTCTGCTTGCTCAAACACAGTAACATCAAAACCTTTCTTTCGCAATCGCAAGGCAGTAGCGAGTCCGCCAACTCCTGAACCTATAATAGCCGCTTTTTGTGTCATCAATTTAAAAACAAAAAGGTTGTGATATTGTTTGCAGTAAGATTAATACTATAATCACATCAGGTAAGTAATTTTTTTATTCAAATCGTAATTTTATTTTAATGAATACCACAGCATCGTTGCTACAGAATAAATCTAAAGTTCCTAGTGAGTTCGATTCAATTGCTAAACGATATGATATTGCTACATGGTTTAGCAACGGCTACATGGATGATTTGAATGTAAGCACATCTCGCATTCAACTTAAAGGTGACGAGCGCCTTTTAGATTTATGTTGCGGCACTGGAAAATCAACGTTAGCTTGTTTGAATGTGTTGCCAAATGGAAAAATTACAGGTGTAGATAATTCCTTTGAAATGTTGGAAGTAGCAAAGCAAAAAATACAAATCAGTAATGTGAATTTTATTCATGCAGATGCTATGCAACTCAACTTTAAGCCAGAAACCTTTGATGTTATTTTTATGGCTTATGGCATTCGCAATATGCCTGATTATGAAAAATGTTTATCGGGTTTAAGTCGGATACTAAAACAAGGTGGTGTTATATGTTTTCACGAATATGTTTTGGATGAAGCTTGGTGGGCAAAAGCATATTGGGCAATTCTTGGTTACGGATTTATTATTCCTTTTTGTACTTTGCTTACAGGAAACTTTACAATTTTTAATTACCTCATCAAAAGTGTATTGAATTTCCCTGCCCCTTCAAATTTTAAGGAGATGTTGCAAAATGCGGGCTTTGAGCAAGTTGATTTTATACCTTTAAAAGGTTGGCGCGCCCCAATTTTAAAAACAGTGATTGCGAAAAAAGGGCAATAGTTTCGAGTAGAATTAATCAAAACCAACCGCTTAGTATATTATTATTGAGTCATTATTTATCAAAAGTAGAAACGATGCTTTTATCCCAAAAATGGATATGTGTAATCTACAGGTGGAACAAAAGTTTCTTTGATAGTTCGTGGCGAAACCCAGCGCATCAAATTTATCATGCTTCCAGCTTTATCGTTCGTGCCTGAGCCACGGCTGCCACCAAAAGGCTGCTGACCAACAACCGCACCAGTTGGTTTATCATTGATGTAGAAATTGCCCGCTGCATTGCTCAAATGTTTTGTGGCATAATCTACTGCATACCTGTCTTGCGAAATGATAGAACCTGTAAGCGCGTAGATGGAAGTGTTGTTCACCAATTCAACAGTTGCTTCAAACTTAGTTTCATCATAAACATAAATAGTAAGCACAGGACCAAACAACTCTTCACATAATGTTGTGTAATTCGGATTAGTTGTCAGAATTATTGTCGGCTCAATGAACCAGCCCTGGCTCTTGTCATATTTACCACCGGCAATGATTGCTGCATCAGTGTCTTTTTTAGCCTGCTCAATGTAATGAGCTAATTTGTCGAAGCTCTTTTCATCAATCACAGCATTTATAAAATTGCTGAAATTATCTGTTACACCCATTTTGAATGAAGCTAAATCAGTAAGCACTTGTTGCTTTACATCCTCCCAAATATTTGAAGGAATATATGCACGAGAAGCAGCCGAACATTTCTGACCCTGGTATTCAAAAGCGCCACGCGAAATTGCCGTAGCCACTACTTTTGCATCAGCCGAAGGGTGTGCAAGAATAAAGTCTTTCCCACCCGTTTCGCCCACAATGCGCGGGTAGGTTTTATATTTATGAATGTTGTTGCCGATGCTTTTCCAAATGTCTTGAAACACGCCCGTAGAACCCGTAAAGTGAATACCTGCAAAGTCAGGATGATTGAACACAACATCTGCCGCATCGGGTCCGCTTGGATAAACAAGATTGATAACACCGTCAGGCACTCCAGCGGCTTTAAAAATCTTCATCAATACATGTGCCGAATATACTTGGGTGTTGCTTGGCTTCCACACCACCACATTACCCATCAGTGCACAGCTTGAAGGCAAGTTGCCTGCAATAGCAGTGAAGTTGAATGGCGTAAGCGCATACACAAAACCTTCCAATGGTCGCCACTCCATTCTATTCCATATACCAGCAGAACTTTCGGGTTGAATTGCATATATCTGGGTCATAAAATGCACATTGAAACGCAAGAAATCTATAATTTCGCAAGCGGAATCAATTTCTGCCTGATATACATTTTTGCTTTGCCCAAGCATTGTAGCTGCATTGAGTTCATTACGGTAAGGTCCGGCAATTAACTCAGCAGCTTTTAGAAAAATAGAAGCGCGGTTCTCCCACGATAGATTTTCCCAATCTTTTTTTGCAGCAAGCGCGGCATCAATTGCTAGTTGCACATGCGCTTTTTCGCTTTTATAATAATAGCCTAATAAATGCTGATGCTCATGTGGCGGATGCAAAGAAAGTTGTTTGCCTTCGCGCACTTCCTTACTACCAATATACATCGGAATGTCGCGCACTTCAGCTTTCATATTTGCAATTTTATTTTGCAAACTTTCGCGCTCTGCTGAGCCCGGGGCATAAGATTTAATGGATTCGTTTACAGGTTTTGGTACGTTAAAAAAACCGTTCATTGTAATTGATGTTTGTGTTTTTAATGCTGTGCAAAAGCGAAGCATCTTTTATTTTGAATGATAAATGTAACCAAGTTATAAAAACAAAGAAGGCATCGTTTTTTTCGATGCCACCTTTGATTTTTTACTCACTGAAAAATCCTCTCATTCTATCAAAGAAACCTTTCTCGTGTTGCTCTCCAGGTTTTGGCGTGAAGTTGGCTGATTCTTTAATTTTTTCAAGTATTTTCTTTTCGTCTGAATTGAGATTTTGTGGTGTGTAAACATTTAAAATAATCAACTGGTCGCCTCTGCCATAGCTGTTTACAGATGGCAAGCCTTTTCCACTTAGCCTGAATATTTTACCCGATTGTGTTCCTGCTGGAATTTTGAATTTTGCTTTGCCATCAATAGTAGGAACTTCTACCTGTGTTCCTAATGCTGCATCAGCAAAATTTATGGTTAAGCTATACACCACATTCTGTCCTTCAATTTCTAAGTCAGAATCGTTTTCTATTTCTATCTGAATCAACAAGTCTCCAGCAGGTCCACCGTTTTCTCCAGTATTGCCTTTGCCACCCAAAGACAATTGCATTCCATCTTGCACACCAGCAGGTATGTCGAAAGTCAACATTTCTTCACCATACTCTGTGCCAAGCCCATTGCAGGTTACACACTTTTTGGTGATGCTTTCGCCCGAGCCGTTACAAACTGGGCAAGTAGTGGTTGTTTGCATTTGCCCAAGAATTGTGTTGCTTACTCTTCTTACGGTTCCGGTACCACCACAATTGGTGCATTTGCCTACAGATGAAGCATCTTTTGCACCACTTCCGGCACATGTGTGGCACGAAACATGCTTCTTAACTTTTATGTTTTTCTGAACACCATAAGCAACATCTTTCAAACTCAATTTTACTTTGATGCGAAGGTTTGATCCGCGCTTACCTCTTGAACGAGTTCGTGTTCCACCGCCTCTTCCACCGCCACCAAAAAAAGCTTCAAATGGATCGAATCCTCCTCCTCCTCCGCTACCGCCAAACACATCGCCAAAATTGCGGAAGATATCTTCCATATTTTGGTATTGTGCACCACCGCCACCTGCCGAACCATCAACAGCCGCGTGACCGTATTGGTCATACATTTTACGCTTTTCGGGGTCGCTCAAAACTTCATAAGCAGATGCCGCTTCTTTGAATTTTTCCTCTGCTTCTTTGTTGCCCTGATTTCTATCTGGGTGAAACTTTAATGCCGTTTTGCGGTAAGCTTTTTTTATATCATCTGCTGTTGCAGATTTAGGAACTTCTAATATTTCGTAGTAATCTTTTTTTGCCATTGTTTGATTTGTATTCAGTAGTAGTTTTTCTTTAACTATTTCTGTTTTTTAAAACTATTTATTCTTCGCTTCTTTTTCCAACAACAACTTTTGCGAAACGAACTAACTTATCGTTCAATAAATATCCTTTTTGAACTACATCTAAAACCTTGCCTTCTAGCTCAACCTTTGGTGCAGGAATTTCAGTTAGTGCCTCGTGGTGTTCTACATTAAATTCTTTATGCAAATCATCAATTGCCTTTAATCCTTTTGCAGCAAGGGTGGATTCTAACTTGTTGTAGATAAGCAGAATTCCCTCTTTTACAGCCGAAATTTCTGTAGCTGATTCTATGGTTTTTAATGCGCGTTCAAAATCATCTACTACTGGGAGTAAATCAACAATCACGCCTTTTGCGGCAGTTTGAATCAAATCCAATTGCTCGCGAGCATGACGTTTTTTGGCATTGTCAAAATCGGCAAACAAGCGAAGATATTTGTCTTTGCTTTCTTCCAACTGCTGCTTCAAGACTGCAATTTCGGCATCTTTGTCAGCAGGATGAATGCCATTTTGTTCATTTGTTTCTTCAACCGTTTCAACGGTTTCAGCGTTTGTTTCTTGTTCCATAGTGTTATCTATATTGCTATCCTTTTCCATTTGCTCGTTTTCTTGCATTGCTAAACAATTTGAATTCGCGCACTTCCCTCAAAAATGTTGCCAAACTTTATTTAAAGACAAGTTGGCAGTATGCCTAGACAGACAAAGTGGTATAATCTTAGCTGCTATTGTTTGGATAAAAACTATATGTAACTTAGCCGCATTGTAAAAACAATTATCACAAAACGTGGAAAACAGAGACGGGAAATACAGTGGCTATTTTAGCAAAAAATTAAGAGCAGGAAAGCGCAGAACATACTTCTTTGATGTGCGCAGCACCAAACAAGGAGACTACTTTTTAACCATTACTGAAAGCAAAAAAAGATTTGATAGCGATGGTTTCGACATGCACAAAATCTTTTTGTACAAAGAAGATTTTAAAAAATTTATGGATGCCTTAAACGAAACGGTTGACTACGTTAGAAACGAGTTAATGCCAGATTATGATTTTGATGCAGAGGTTTTGCCGTTCTTACAAAAAGGAGAAGAAAATGGATCGCATTCAGAAGTTGATGGGTTTGATTTTGAAATAGATTCAACTTCAAAATCTTCCTCAACTCCTTCATCATCTGCTGGTGAGGCTCCCCAAATTTCAAAAGAGGAAGAAGAGGATATGACATGGAATTAATTCCAATAAATTAATTATTAACCGAAGGTGTTTAGGGATTGCTTTAAACACCTTTTTTTATGCGGCAAATGACAATAAACTGTAAGGGAAAGCTTTTGGATTTATCGCAACCTATTGTGATGGGTATTTTGAATGTAACTCCCGATTCTTTTTTTGATGGTGGAAAGTGGAGTGATGAAAGAGATCTTCTCAGTCAAGTAGATAAGATACTCTCTGAAGGTGCTAAAATTATTGATGTTGGCGGCATGAGTACTCGCCCGGGAGCAGAAATTATTTCAATAGATGAGGAGCTTAAAAGAGTTATTCCTATTATCAAACTGATTGTTCAGCATTTTTCAGATGCGATTATTTCAGTAGATACTATTCGCGCAAATGTGGCAAGTAATGCCATCGAAAATGGCGCAGCTATTATTAATGATATATCAGGAGGAACATTTGACGAAGCGATGATTTCGACCGTTGCTTCATCGCAAGTACCTTATGTTGTAATGCATAAAAAAGGAATGCCTAAGGATATGCAACAAAATCCTGTGTATGAAAATGTGGTAACGGAAGTGTTTGATTTTCTGCAACAGCAAGTGCAAAAATGTAAGCAAGTAGGAATAAAGGATGTAATTGTTGATGTAGGTTTTGGCTTTGGTAAAACGCTCGAACACAATTTTTCTTTATTGAAAAACCTGGAGGTATTTAAACAGATAAACTGTCCTGTTTTATTTGGAGTTTCGCGCAAAAATATGATTACAAAAACGCTGAACATTAAAAATGCAGATGCCCTAAATGGCACTACCGCATTAAATATGGCTGGCTTGATGAAAGGCGCAAATATTATTCGCGTACATGATGTGAAGGAAGCTGTAGAAGTAGTTAAACTCTACAACAACATTATTGCTTAAAAAATTGTTACGTTCTTAGGTGCTGCAATATAAATACCTTCTAATTTACCACCTGCTGCACTGCCTTCAGAAGCCTCATAAACTTTATGTCTTTGAATAGAAACTTTCACCAAGCCGGGTGATAATGATGCTAAATCTTGTGGCGACAAATCAAACTTGTTGGAGCCAACAATCTTGTTTGTAAACTTTAATGTATCTAAAGTTAACACTACTAATTCTTGAGCCGCTATTGCATTTCCTCCAAAGGTTACAGTAGCACCAACTTTTTTATCAATTGAAGTGAGGTTTGCTGGCAGTATGATATCATTAGCCAGTTGAAGCGTATTTTTATACTCTATTGTGCCAGCTACATAGTTGTATCTTACAACTAATGAAGTCTGTTTGTTTGAATACTCTTTGTAAAAAGTATAAGTGGATGGCCTGTAACTTGTTGCAGCTTGCTGGAAAGTTACTTTTGCTTTTACGGTAAATCCTAAGTCAACTTTAGTACCATTTTCATTGCCTTCATAAAAATCAGCAGAAGCAACTGAAGTATAATCAGCGGCATTGTAAACAAGTTTGTAGTACGCAAATACAGTTTCGCGAGGGCTGTTTATGCCGCTATCCTTTGCACAAGAAGAGACGAACAAAGAAGCAATTACCCCGAAAAATAAAAAGTTGGAAAATTTCATAACAAGATTTATATCCTACAAATATTTGAAATTATTGACGAAAAACTGGAACTAATTTACCAAATCAGCTAGATGAGCTTTAAGTTTATTCAAAACATCAATTTCCATCGGGTCGTAATGCTGCAGTTCGGCAAGGTAAAATGAAATCCAATCAGTGAGGTGTATGAAGTAGAAGTACTGTTGAAAATGTGAGTTGCCAACAGCATCTAACTCAATTACTTCGCAACCTGTTGCGGCAATTACTTCTTTACTAAAGTTCACCCTATGCGTATTTCTAGGATGTTCTAATTTGCTTCTAAAAAGCAAAATTGATAGTAAATCTTTTTTGCCGCGCCATGCTACCAACTCATTGTGATTCAATTCTGGAAAAACATTTGCCCAACAAAGTGATTTTGAATTTTCATTGAACTGTTGTTTTGAACGCACGGTTAGACTGTGAAACCATTGGTCGGCAAAAATTCCGAATAACTTGTTGTTCAGCTTTTGTGCAGCAACTTTTGCTATTTCTTGTATGGCACTTTGTTCTTTTTCGAGCAATTGAATGGTGTTTAAAGTCTCATCCAAATAGTTTTTTGAAATCAAATCATTTTGCTGTAAAACTGAGAGTTGAAATAATACCGAATAACCAAAACAAGTGCGAGGTGGAAATCCGGCTGGAATCAATAAGCAATCCCAATTATTGAGTGTTGCCATTTGCTGCAACTTACCACCTGAAGTTATGCAAACTACGCTGAATCCTTTTGACTTTAAACTTTCACCTACGTATAAAATTTCTTCGGTATTTCCTGAATAGGATGATAAAATAACCAAAGTATTTTCGGTAACAAAGCTTGGCAAATCATAACTATTATTTACTACAACTGGCACTTTGAGTTCCGAAGAGCAGAGTTCTATAACTGCATGTCCGCCAATGCCTGAGCCACCCAAGCCGCAAATCAGAATGTTCTGAATCGGTTTGTTTGATTTTTTTATTTGAAATTTTGAGATAAGATCAACTGCCTTTGAAAGCTGCTGGGGGAAAGACTTAATTAATTCTAACATAAATGAAAAGTGAACAGCAAACCTAAAATATTTCTGCTCTTTGAAATTTGCTTTGGATTTTTTTAGGTAAAAAATCCCACACAGAAACCTGACGTTAAACCGTTTTAACTAATCAGGATTTGGGCTGAGAAGCATCGCTGTAATCTGCCGTTAACTTGTTTTGTGGACGAAGTTTCTACTCGTTAAAGTAAAAATGCAGCCCGCCATTGGCACTTCAATATTAAGCCCGGTTGAATATTTATATCCGGTTAACGCATCGAATCTGTGTGGGAAAACTTTATGAATATTGATTCGTTTCAAAGAACAAAACGAAGGTAAACTACTTTGCTTCAAACTTCAAAAAATTTGATTTTATTTAAAATCCCTTTTTTGGGTTAATTTGAAAAATCAAGTAACGTGTAAGGATTAAAAAACTATTTTCACCCCATGGAGTGGTTTGCCATTCTCGTAACATTACTTCTTATTGCTTTCTTTTCAGGAATTGAAATTGCCTTTGTTTCTGCCAATAAACTTCGTATTGAGTTATTGAAAGAGAAAGGCAAAACAGCAGCTACTATTATGGCAGGCTTCAATCGCCAGCCAGCAAAATTTATAAGCACTTTATTGATTGGTTTAAATATTTGTGTTGTTGCCTTTGGCAGCATTTCAGCAGATATACTAAGGCCTGAGCGATATGGATTTCAATCAATTGGTGAAGTTCCGTTGCTAATTCTTCAAACAGTAATAACCACTTTTATAATCCTAGTTTTCGGTGAGCTAATTCCTAAAATTCTTTTTAGGGTAAACTCTGATTCAACGCTTTTGTTTTTTGCCTATCCAGTTAAAATAGTTTACATCTTTCTAAAGCCATTGACAAATATGTTTCACTGGGCTTCAAGAGGAATTATAAAAACAGTTTTTGGTAGCAGTTATGTAGAAGGCTTAACCGAGTTTACAGAAGAAGATTTGGAGTATTTAGTAAAAGAAACTGCTGCTGGAGAAGTAAAAGATAAGGAAAGCGATACAGATGAATTGAACAGTGAAATGTTTGAGCGCGCACTTTATTTGAAGGAAGTAAAAGTACGTAGTTGCATGGTGCCTCGATTAGAAGTAGTAGCGGTTTCGGTAGATGAAGGAATTGAAGGTGTGCGTAAAACTATTATCGAAAGCAAACACTCACGAATATTTGTTTATGATGATAGCATTGATAAAATTATCGGCTATGTGCATCATTTTGATTTGTTGAAAAAGCCAGAAACTATTCAAGAGATTTTATGGCAACCTGTTATTGTTCCAGAGTCTATGAATGCCCGTGATTTGCTTGCCACATTTACTAAAGAGAAAAAGAATATTGCATGGGTTATTGACGAATACGGTGGCACTGCAGGCATTGTAACGTTGGAAGATGTGATGGAAGAAATTTTTGGTGAAATTGAAGATGAACATGATGATGAAGGTTTAGCCGAAAAGAAAATTGATGCTAATACCTACATCTTTTCTGCACGCTTGGAAATTGATTACCTTAACGAAGCCTATAATTTTGAAATTCCAGAAGGTGAGTATGAAACTCTTGGCGGCTATATTGTTCAGGCAAATGAAGATATACCAGAGCAAGGAGATGAAATAGAATTGGATAATTTTATAGTGAAAATTCTAAAAGCAAGCGACAAAAAAATTGAGTTGGTAGAGTTTGTAAAATTGAATTCTGAAACAAAGTAATAATATATTGAACCAAAGTTAAGTTTGTTATGTTTGAAAAACTCACATTCAAATATCTATAAATTCACCTTCATATTTTTGAAATTTAATTAAACATCAGAATGAAATTTTTTACGCTCGTTACTTTTTATCTACTTACGATAAGTGCCTTTTCTCAAACTTTTAACGTTGGCTCACGCACCATAGTTT
>CAZKHZ010000062.1:0-17797 GCA_964552715.1 uncultured Chitinophagaceae bacterium
TCAATAATGCCGTTGTACTTTGAGTGATTGAAGCCAAGTGTTTGAAAAGCACTTTTAAAACCGTGCAACAAATGCCAGAAAAGCGAAATGCAGCCGGCTACATATATTACTACCGTGTACCATTCGCTGAATTCATCTTGCATCAGGGTAAATAAATTCAACTCCTCCCCTGTCATAAACTGGTTAGCGCGGTTTGGAATCCAGAAGTGTGCCGCGTGAACAACCAAGAACAGCAACAACAAAGTTCCTAATAAACCCATGCTGCGTGAATACCAAGTGCTGTTTGCACTTGCATTTTCGTAGCCGTATTTCACTGGACGTGCATTGTAGTTTGCTTTCCACAACAATAAGCCATCTATTATATGCACCAACAACCCCACCACCAATCCTATCTCTAAAAAACGAACTATGGGGTTAGTTCCCATAAAGTGGGCAAGGTGCAAGAAGGTTTCACCGCCATCATTGTAAAAAATTGCAGCATTAATCCCAGCATGAATAATCAGAAAGGTGATTAAGAAAAGCCCGGTTGCAGCCATTAGAGCTTTTTTACCGATTGAAGATTTGAAAAGGTAGGAACTTATAGTCCCCGAATTGTTTGATTTACTCACGGTTGTCAAATTTTACTCGCCAAAAATAGCCTTCGAGATAAGAAATGAAAGCCTTTGTGCGATTAAATTTTAAACATCATGTTTAGGCAATTGTTCGCAGAACCATAAAGTATGCTTTTGGGAACTACTCCTTCACCGAACTTATATCGTATTTATCGCTGAATTTCTTTTCAGCATTATTGAAGTTGCTCCAGTGCGGCACCTCCCCTTCCATCATTTTGCGGTGAAGCGAATCGGTGATTGCAATTTGAAATTCATCTAAAGAATCATTCTCAAATGAGTTGAAGTAAGGCACAAAATTAGAAGAAATGTAAACTTGATAGAATTGCAGTAAACTGACTGAACTTGTTCTCAAAGTAGTATCGGCATCAAAATCGCCTTGCTGATTCACCTTTTCGATTGTTGTACCGATAAGATTTAGATATTGCCCAGAAACACGCAGCCCAATTTGTCTGCTGCCTGAGTGGATGGCATCGCCATAGTCAATCACACTATCAATAACTGCAGCAGTTGTGATGGCAATTTCATCGTGATAAACCTTTGCACGTCTGGCCTTTTCGGTACATGAATTCAGCACCGCAAAAAGCAACATGATAACTAAAATAGACTGTGAACGATTCATGGGGATAGCGTATATAACTTTAACAAACCTAAGGCATTTTATTTGCGTATTAAAGAATGAAGTAAAATCCTCATAATTCTTTTAGCGTGGTATGTAATTTTCGGTTTGGTTTTTTGGTGTTGTTTTTTATCCTGTCTTCGGCATTTGTTTTTGGACAAGCAGTTGTAGATAGTGCTGCGCGTGAGTACGGTTACAAACTTCCGGTTATTCTAAAAAGCTACAATGTAGTGCGGCAGAAAGTGACTGCTGAATTTCCGAAGATTGATGAAAAGATGTTTTCATTGGCAGATAGTGCTTTGCGTTATTCACAAAACGATGCTTTCAATTACAATAAGCGTATTCTTTATGCAAATACGCTGTTGAGGTTTATTAATATCATCTTCAATAATGCTTCGGACGATGATATGGTGAAAGGCAAGTTTAATGACGGATTTAAGTACTTCCCATTGATTATGGAATGGGATAATGCTGGCGTATTGGCTCAGAACGTCAAAATGTTTAGAAAATTCACCTTGCCTTATTCAGCACTGATTCCAAATGATACTGTTGCCGAAGAATTTATTGTTGACTACTCACAAGAAAATCCAACAGAAGTATTGCGTTATGCAGCGCAGTTTGGTCAGCGCTCCTTTGCTGCTAAAGTGATTGATTCAATGGCTATCATGGCTCCCGATTTGGTAAAAAAATATTTGTATTCAGACAATGATGTCAGCTATCACATTGTGCGCAGCAAATCTCCTGTTTCAAAATACTTACTTTCAGTTTATAGAAATTATGGTCAACGCTCACAAGCTTATGTGCTTGCCCACAATGTTTTGAGCAAGGAAATGACTATGGAAGATGCAGATTCTCTAGGCGATTTTCCACAGGATATATTTAAAGTGATGGTGGCTACACTAAAAAAGCCGGATGCCTTCAGCAAGCATTCCATTTATCAGTTAATTGAAAATTATTCTATTGAACAAGTGCGAAATGCAAACAATATCTCGGCAAATGGCAGTGGCTATGTAGTGGCAGAGTACTTTAAAAATTTAAGTGCTGACGACCTGTTTACTGTCATGGTTTACGGTCATAAAGAATTAACTGTGCAATCGCTTTCAAATATGATTAGTGCCGTTAAACGTAAAATTTATAGCCCATTCCCTTACAGTTTTATCGGCTCAATAAACGACAACAAGCTGCGACAATTTCTTGCCTTTTGCGAGCGCAATGAAAAGTTAGATATGGTATTACAATTTATGGATGCAAAATCTATCAATCACTTATACACACTAATGTCGCAAGATGAAATGCCCAGCTTTGACCCTGATTTATCAGTAACCGATTCAATGAATGTTGAGGAACTTTTGCGCTCACGCATTAGCGAGAGTGCTTTGGCAATTCGCCAGTTGCGCAGTCCTCGTTCTGAGGGTGATAATGACCCTCGTCCTGTATCGGCACAGAGATATTTTGATGATTTCAACATCGGCATTACTGAAAAAGTAGTTGAGAAAAAACAAGTTGAAACACCTGAAGTAAAACAAACAATTACTGCTTTAGTAGAAGCAACACCGGCAGATGTTGAAATACCAATTATCGCTCCGATAAGTTTACGCTTAACAGAGCGAGAAAAAACAATTCTAATGTTGAAGAAAAACCTGAGCAGTACGCTTCAACAAATTCCAAAGTTTATCAATGAACCTTTTGCAGAAGAGATTTTGATGTATGCAGCTAAAACCGAGCCTGACGAAATTTTCAAACGTTTTGATGCTTATAAAACAAAATTCTTTACAACAAAAATTTTAGAAACTGCCGGTCGCAATGCCCCAACATCTTTGAAGCGCTATATCTACAACGCTTCGCATCAAATTCCACTTTTACTGAACAAAAGTACAGACACTGTTATTCAAGCAATTCTAAAGATGCCTCGCGTTGCTGGCTATCAAAGCAAGGCTTACGTGTTGATGGATGCTATAGTAAAAAATAGGATGACAGTAAGCCAAGCAGAAAATATTTGCAACAGTCCTCAATGTATGTTTAAAGAGTTGGCAGGAATTTGCGCACAAAAAGATTACATCGGTAAATACAGTGTTGATCGCGAACTTACAGATTTCTGTCTTCGATTTTTGCGCGAAATAAATGACAACATTGTATATAGCGAAGCAGAGGCTTTTAATTCCATTGAAGGCTTTTCGGCAACAGAAATTTACTTCCTAATGGTGTTTGGCAGAGAAGAAGTGGTTACCAGCTCTTTCAATGGATTATACACACGTTTACAACGTAAATTGAAGGGTGAAAACATCTCCTCTTTGTTAAAGAAAGTTGAATATAATCACTTCCGCACTTTCATTTCAATGTGTGCTGCTTATGGAAAACTTGAGCCAATGCTGAATGAATTATCTATAGCAGAGCGCGATACATTGTTAGTAAACTTCGTGAGTAATATTTCGGCTGCCGAAAGCAATACAGAGGGTGTAGAAATTGCAGAAACACTTAACAACATTCGCAACAAACAAATGCTTGCAGTGTTGCATTCGGAGGTTAAAAAACAGTTTCTAATTGCTGATAAAGACTCGAACAATATTGCTATTGCATTGTATGGAGTATTAGCAAGTTTGATAGATGGAAATGCCGTAGTAGATGTGGCTTGGTTTGATAAAATATCCAAACAAATTCGCATTCCTGCATTAAATCAAATGCCAATAAAAGTATTGCTGGGTGAACAGAACAAATGTGTGCAGCAAATGTACTTTTACAACGATGCAGATGGTCGTGATTCGTACAATAATTTCTTAAACACTTTTAAGGTTTTTCCCACTTGGAAAGTGGAAGATAAGGGCAGTTATGTTTTGATAAAAAGCATAGAAGGCAATGCCGTAGAAATCTATGCTAACAAACCCGAATACGAAACTAACGGACAAGATGCTGTAACGGAATATTTACGCATCAACAATGTAGTACCAAGTGTGATGATACATCGCGGACATAGCTTCCACACCGCTTCAACGCTTCAACGCATTGATAGCCGCATAAAATTATTGTTAGTAGGTTCATGCGGTGGCTTCTACAAGCTTTCAAATGCTATTGACAATGCTCCCGAGGCACACATCATTGCTACAAAACAGATTGGAACTAAAACCGTTAATGACCCAATATTATTATCGCTTGATGAAAGCATTAGAACTGGAAAAAATATTGTGTGGAAAGATTTTTGGGAAATGATGAGACAGAAAATCGGTAGCAATCCCCACTTTACAGATTACATTCCGCCTCACCAAAATCTTAAATCACTATTTAGTAAAGCGTATTTTTCAATTCTTGGCGTGTGATAATAAACTCCTCTCAATTGCGGAAAAATTATAAGGTAAGCTTACTGCTGCTGTTGCTGTGTGCTGCGCAAGTATTATTTGCTACCAATGACACCACTGCCAAGCGACCTAACCTAATTGATGCAGAACAAGAGCGCATTGATAAATTAGATGGATACATAGACCATAAAATCCATACAGGCGACACGATAATTGATAAACAAGCCGCCTTTCTGTACTTTGACGTAATTGACTATATGCAACGCATGATTGATAAAGATTTGATTGTTGGCTTAGACAAAATAAATTTTTACGACAACCTTTTTGTAGAACTGCGCAGCGTAAACAAATCAAATTATTATAGAGTAGATGAAACTGATAAAAAGTTACTCCATGTTTTGGGTGGTTTGAATGCTGTAGCACAAGGAAATTTAAAATCGTTCTTGTTAGATAACATTCGGCTTTCTATAAAAATTGCAGGCTTTTTTAAAAACCAATCTGATATAAAGGAATTCTTGAGTGTTGCGGCAAAAAGATACCCAACAGAAGTGTTGTATTACTCTTATCTTTTTGATGACAAAGATTATGCATTACCTATTTTAGAAACAGCAGTAATAGCTGCGCCAACAAATGCAAAAAAATACTTTCTCGACAAACAACCTATTTTTATAATTCTTAAAAAAAGTAACAATCCTGTAGTTGCATTAATTCTAAGCATTGATAAAAAATTTGGCAAAAGTACCAATGCCTACGCCCTGTTGGACGATATATATAATAAAAGAAGAAGTGCAGATGAAGCGCACGAAATTGGCAAAGAACAATATGCTTTTTTTAAAGCATTGCTAAATATTCGCAAGAACAAAGTAATTCTTGCAGAACATTCCCTTGAAGCAGATTTGGAAGTGAATGCGCTTAAAATTGTACGCATTGTAAATGACTTGCACAACGAATCTGAAGCGGTTCGTTTTGGAGTTGTAGATTCTTTCAACGCACAAGATTTATACACGCTAATGGTTTACAGCGAGGAAGAAATTTTCACCTCTTCTTTCAATGGTTTTTTCAAAAGATTACTTGCAAAAATTGATAGCACTAAAGGTTACGAGTTTATGCAGGACATTGGCGAAAATCGCTTTCGCACTTTTATTAAAATGGCTGCGAGCTATGGCAAATTAGGGCTTTTTTTAAATACCATGAAGCCTGAACAACAACAAGCTTTAATGGTAAAATTTGCCAGTCGTTTAGAAGAAGACAACAACGATGTGGCACAGGCAGTTGAAGTTGCCGATGCCTTTGGAAGCATTACTGACACTTTACTTTTAAACCTGTTACGAGAAACCATAAAAAACGAATATAGCAGAGTAGAATCTACAAAACACAAACGCGGCATGGTGGTTTACGGCTTGCTTTCAAACCTATTTGCAGGCGATGGTCTGTTTAAAGATGATTGGTTTAAAGGAATGGCTTCTAAATATCAATTGCCCCCTTTAGACAAGGTTAACTTTGAAAATCTCTTCCGCAGAAACCGCCATAATATTTGGCAGATTTACTTCTATGACGATGAAGATGGTGATGCTTCATTCAAAACTTTCCTTGCCACATTCAAAGACCCAAATTGGAAGATTACAGAGAATCAACATATAGTAAAAATAGACTCGCGCGAAGGAGCCTTTGTAACAATTTATGCCAACAAGCCAAAAAGCGAATACATAGGGCAACCGATGATTGAAAAACTGCTTGACAGTTTGAAGCAAGAGCCAGATATAATGGTACATCGCGGACATAGTTACTACGCTTACAAAACCATCGAAAAAATTCACAACAACACAGCAGTGTTTATTTTGGGTAGTTGCGGTGGCTATAACAGTTTGCGCGGCATTTTTGAACGCAGCCCGAATGTGAGTGTGATTGCATCTAAGCAAATTGGCACCATGTATGTAAACAACCCTTTGATAAAATTAATAGCTGAAGATGTACGCAACTTCCGCGACATCAACTGGTACAAAACATGGGATGGACTTGAAGCAAGTGTAAAAAACAACAAGCAAGCTTACGAGCGTTTTCTCGACTACATTCCACCCCACAAAAACTTGGGTGCGCTGTTTATCAGAGCCTACAACAGATTGACAGAAGAATAAATTGTCAAAATTTACAGACCATTAAATGAAATGCCGACTGCAAACTCATTTGCTACGGGTCCTTTTCCGCCTTTGAATACTTTAACTATACCATAATATGCAGTAAGGTTAAACACACTGTAACCGATTCTCAAAGTTGGTCCAGCACGGAAAAGATTAATATCTAGGAATCTTCTTTCAACATACACCTTTGTTCTACTTCCTTCTTTGATGCGTTCTTTTGTATGCGAATCAACTCTAATGCCGGCTTTGAAACCAATGGCAAATTTCCAGAAGTTGTCAGCTTTGTCAGGATTGGTTCTGATTCTTAACTCAAGCGGAATATCAATATATTGAATAGTTAGCTTATTAGTTTTGATATTACTTAGTTTAGTTGCATCCATCACATCAAATCGAATGCCTAATGAGTCTTCAACCATTTCACTGCGGTGATAAACATTAGTGCCTGAATAACCAATACCTGGCGCAAAACTTACACGCGATTTCTTGATGCGAAAATCCCAATAGAAATAGATATTGATGCCGCGCGAATACCATTTCGTTTTAAATCCATTGCCTACGCTGTGCGACCAGTTGGTTGCCAACAAATCAATGGCAATGCGGTCTTTTGGAAACTTTATACGTGCCAATTGTTGTGCCTTAAAAATGCGCATTTCCTTCTTAGTACGCTCTCTTTGCTCGGTAGTGTCCGAAGGTGTTTCTGCTTTCGCAGAAATTGAAAAAATAAGCCCTAAAATTAGAAAAATGTAATGTACGGATTTAATCATATCGTTTTTGAAAGGTGCGAATGTAGATAATTTGAAAGGCTTAAAAGCATGTTGGAATTACTTAACAATGAATATCGGGTTATTTTTTGCGTCTCTTCTTCTTCTCATTTGCCTCTTCCTGTTTTCTTTTATCATCCACAAAGTACTGAAACATCTTTTTATTCAGCCTAGCTATAGCCTTTTGATGCTGATTTTGCTCTAGGTTATTGATGATGGTTTGATAGGGAAATGGTGAATGCAATTGCTTAAAATTAGAATCAAGAACTGTATAAGATTGACTGTTGCCGGGTGTGCTGCCCTCTTGAACCTTATTAGTGTAGGTATATGAATTTACACTTTCGTTAAGTAAGGCGGTGCCAAAATCTACATACAAAAAAAAAGAATTATTAAACTCAATTGTAGAGTCTTCTTGAAAACTTTCATTCAAAAATATATTGCGTTCTCCTTCAACAAACTTTTTTGAATTGCGGGCATACATAAAGTAAACAGAACAAAACCGAAACTGAGATCTAAAAGCAAACATGATTTGCCTATTCAACACGCTGTCTTTCTCTTCCATTTCATCGGCAATTGAATTGTTGCCCGAATTGCGGTAGGCAGCAATGTTTTTATCACGCGATTTAAGGCGAACTATCAATGCACCACCATTTTTTAGCTGTGTAATATATTGCGTTCCTAAATCTTTATCAGATGGTAGAGAATCAACATTGGCGAATGAAAAAGCAGAAGCAAATAATGCAACAATTAGTATCAAATACCTCATTCAGAAACCATCTCCTCCACTATTTCGGCAGGCACAAACTTATCTACTTTACCCTTTCCTCTTATAATTTCGCGAACAATGGTTGATGAAATAAACGATAATTCAGGTTTTGACAGAATAAGTATAGTTTCAATTTCAGGAAACATAGCGTTATTTAAGTGTGCTATAGTTTTTTCATAATCAAAATCGGAAGCCGAGCGAATGCCTCGAATAATATAATCTGCCCCCTTTTCTTTGCAAAAATTTACTGTTAAACCAGAAAACGAATCCACCTTTATTAAAGGATATGCCTTGAAAACTCGTTTAACCCAAGATAATCTTTGCTCCAATGTATAAAGTGTTTTCTTCTGCGAGTTTTCGCCAATGGCTACTATTACTTCATCAAAAAGAGGAAGCGCACGCAACACAATATCAACATGACCTGTTGTGATGGGGTCGAAAGAGCCGGGAAACACCGCTATCTTTTTACTCATGGCGCCAAAGATGGTGATTGATTTTAGATTTTAGATTTTGGAAATGAGATTTATGTTGATTTCACTTTTTACAGTATAATAACCACAACACAATAATCATGGCGCCCCCCTCGTGCCTCGGGTCGGGTGTTTCGTTACAAGTCCTCGCTCGTTCCTCGCTGTGGGCTTTCCACTTCACCCCCTCGCGCACCTCCACCCAACATTTGTCATCTTGAAAAATAACCAACCACTCTCCCTCCTGCTGTTTATTAATAATTAATCATTCCAACAACTTCAAAGTTTCCAATATATCCATGTCATCAAAATAAATACCCAATTTCGCAACTACACCTCAAAACCTTCATTATTTAGTTAATTTCTATAAATAGTTAAGCAAAAACCCATTCCCGCCTTCCCATATTCTATTCCCGCCTTCTCATATTCCATTCCCGCCTTCCCATATTCTATTCCCGCCTTCTCATATTCTATTCCCGCCTTCCCATATTCTATTCCCGCCTTCCCATATTCTATTCCCGCCTTCACTTTTTACAAAACTCCTCGCTCCTTTCTTACTTCCCTGCACTCGTTTTTTATAACACCGGTTTCCATTTTTATAGCGCTCTACTTTTTTCTCACCACTCACCTCCCCTCTCTTGCTTCTCACGTCTCATCACGCTTATCGGCTGCTGCATTTTCAAATTCTCAAATCACCACATCTTCAAATTCAACCTCCTTACAGCCTTCCCACTCGCAACTCACTTACCATTCGTACTCGCAAAAAGTATCCGAATAATTTTTTCTTAACCGACAATCTATCTTTTCTTAATATTGAAATGGATAAACAATTAAATATGTACAGAATTATACTTCTCGCTTTAGTAGCCAATTTGTTCTTTTCAAAAACTTACAGCCAATGTAGCGAAACTAATGAGCCAAAAGTTTTGTTGGTGGGCGATAGTTGGGCGTTCTTCATGAACTTCGACCAAACCATTAATAATGCTTTTAAGAAATGGGGATTTTCGAATTACAGATATATAACCAATGGTGTAATTGCCGAAAATGGGGCACAAACAGATGATTTTCTTAAACCTGATAAGCAACGAGTAATTGATTCGTTATTGAATGCCAACCCATCTATTGAAGTAGTGCATTTAAGCATAGGCGGAAATGATGTATTGGGCGATTGGAAAGTGAGTTTCACACAAGCCCAAACCGATACACTTAAAAATCAAGTCTCACTGCGCTTACTGCAAATTATCAATTTCATTAAATCTACTCGACCAGGCATTCGCATTGTGTGGGGTGGTTATATGTATCCCAATTTTGAGGAAGTATTGAACAATAATCCTTTAGGCAACAATCATCCATTTTACAGCACTTGGCAAAAAATGGAGTTCCCTACTTTTTTACAATTGAATACTGTGTTAAACGAATTTTCTGCTGATGTAGCAGCTTATGCAGCTACCGACCCACAAGTAGATTTTATTAATGCTACGGGCTTAATGCAATATACTTTTGGTCAAAATACAGCTTTGGGCGTTGCTCCAAGTGGAAGCTATGCGCAATTTTCGGTGCCGCTTCCAACAGGCAAACCCGATTACCCATCACCAAGAAATTCAATGCGCGATTACCTAGGCATTACCAAAGATTGTTTTCACTTGTCGGCTAAGGGATTTGCAGATATGATTGAGTTCCACACCCAAAAGTTCTACCACAAATTGTTGATGGATGATTTGTATTTACTTCCTGAATCAACCCAATCAGGCTCGGTTTCATCGCAAGGAAACATTCTTGACTCATTAGTTTTAGGTGAAGCGCAAGGCGTATCTTATTCAACTGTGTTGTCCTTTGACACAAGAGGCATGGCAGATACTACACTAACTAGTGCCAGTATTTTTCTCAGAAGAAAGAGTTTGGATGGTACCAATCCCATCAGCGGCAACCTTGAAGTAAAAATTAAGAATGGCAATTTTGGTGCAAGTGCAACCATTGAAGCTAATGACTTCACCGCAACCGGTGATGGCGCAGCAACTCCATGTTTATTTGGCTCTAATGCCGGAAACGGACATTGGGTAAGATTGGATTTACCAGTTTCGCTGTTTCCTTACATCACAAAAAATGACATTACTCAAATTGTTCTTTCCTCACCAAACTTTACTGGCGGCAAGGTAGTTTTCAATAACAATTCCAACCCTGAATTTGCACCTGTTTTCAATCTAAATTATGGCGAAACACCAAGCGGCATCAATGATGCACTTACCTTGCAAGGTTTCAAAGTTTATCCAAACCCTGCAAATAGCATTTTGAATATTGAAACAGCATCAGCAACAATTATTAAAACGGAAGTTTTCAATATGCTTGGCAGTTTAGTCGTGCTTCAACAAAACGACCAAAAATCCATTGATGTATCTTCGCTTTCGCAAGGAATATTTTTCATCAACGTTACCACAACAAATGGTGCTGGCAAAGTGAAATTCATCAAGCAATAATATCTCTAGTTTTTAATGAAGAAAAAGAACACCGCCACTGCATCCATTGCCACTATTTGTGCGCAAGATGAAATTGCTACAGGCAAAGTAAAGCCGCATATACAGCCATTATACGCAAGCTCAACTTACATTTATGAGTCGCCCGAGGAGGCATCTAAAATTTTTGCGGGAAAAGAGCAAGGATTTATCTACAGCAGATGGAGCCACCCCAATGCAGAAACAGTAGAAAAGAAAATTGAGCGGCTTGAAACTTTTGATTTGAAAGTGGAAGCAAAGGCTTTGATGTTTTCATCGGGCATGGCGGCTTTGAGTGCATTATTTCAATCGCTGCTAAAGCCGGGTGATGTGTTGATTGCCCAAGGTAATATTTATGGAACATCCATTGACTACTTCAACCATTTTGGAAGTGTGCAGGGCGTAAAAATTATTTATGCCGACTTCAAAAAACTTAAGGAATTAGAGCAGTTGCTAAAAGCCGAAAAGGGCAAAGTGAAATTGCTTTATACCGAAACGCCCTCAAACCCTACCATCAATTGTTACGACCTTAAAGCGTTGAGTTTGCTTGCCAAAAAACACAAGGCAAAACTTGCCGTTGACAATACTTTTGCTTCACCATTGTTGCAGCAACCATTTGCTTTTGGTGTTGATTTTGTATTGCATTCCACCACAAAATTTTTGAACGGACATGGCAACGCACTGGGTGGTGTGCTGCTTGGCACCGATGTTTCTTTTATGAAAGAAAATGTTTGGAAAGTGCGCAAACTGCATGGCTCTATTGTTGCGCCATTTGATGCGTGGCTATTGAACACCGGCATAAAAACATTGCCCCTACGCATGAACCAACACTGCCTTAATGCACAACAAATTGCTGAGTATTTACACAAACACAAAGCCATTGTAAAAGTGAATTACTTAGGCTTGAAAACACACGAAGACCATATTTTGGCTGCGAAACAAATGAAAGGCTTTGGCGGTGTGTTGAGCTTTGAATTAAAAGAAGGTATTAAGGCAGGCAGAAAGCTGATGAAACAAGTTGCGCTATGCAAACTTACCGCATCTCTAGGCACCTGCGACACTTTGATTCAGCATCCTGCATCTATGAGTCATTCGTTTGTTCCAAAAAAGCAGCGCGATGCTTTTGGCATCACCGATGGCTTGGTGCGCCTAAGTGTGGGGCTAGAAGATGCCAATGATATAATTACTGATTTAGCGCAATCTCTGAAGTAATATCACGCTCGTTTACTGAGGCGATTTTACTCGGATGGTACCCGTGATATTTTTAATCACATAATCGGTGAAGTTCTGATTGGCTGTCATACCTGTGCCCATAATAATTTCGTCTTTAGTGCTGATTTTCACAAAGGCATTGCTGTAAATAATCTCCTTTTCTTCATCCCAAACCAACTCCTCTGTGTTAAGGGTCTCGCCCTTTTCGTTCACTACTACCACGTTGTTTCTTGCCACCATTAGCTTGTTTCCCTCGTGCACAGTTGCATAGTTAGCAGTCATGGTGCTTTCCACTTTTCCATTGTTATAAAACTTCAAATCCAAACCTTTAGGAAATTCCATATAGGGCTTTTCTACAGCGTAGCGCAACAACAATGGTGCAGTAGAAACAATGCGATTAACTCCGTAGTCTGAATAAACAATTTCAACATTGGTTCCGGTTTCTATTGTGGTGTTAGTGCGCATGGTAATAGACTTAGCCTCATCCAAATCATTCTTACAGGATGATATAAAAACTGAAAAAGCAGCAAGCAAAAGATAGTAACGCATAATAAATACCCAAGCAAAAGTAACAAGTGACGAAGGTTAACCTACTTCCAACCAAAATGTTTTTTGATGCGCTGTTTTTGTGCGCGGTGATGATTGAAATGAATGGCGCAAAGCTGCATCCACTCCTCTGCAGTTAGCCACCCCAAAAAAGGATGCTTTACCTTTATGCCCTCAGGTGCATTTTGCAGCCGCGTAATGTTATCCGACACAAGTTGCTTAATCTCTGCAAGCCTTTTTACAAGCATCTCCTTGCTATCGGGTGGATTCGGCTGCACGGACACACTACCCGGCATTTCAATTTTCACCGTTGGCATTTTGCCAAAAATAAACACTGCCCACCCAACAAAATTCTTCCTGCCGCCATGCTTTGCTTTCTCATCACCGCTTGTAATTCGCTCAATATTTTTAAAGAAAAAACCCTTGCTAGCCATCCACAGATGTATGTAAACCTGCGCTACGCTCCATGAATTCTCTGATGGCTTTTGCAACAATTGCTCAAACGTGTAATTGTCTAAATCCTTCAACCAGTCATCAATTACAGCCTGTGTTTTTTTTTCTAATTGTTCGTAGTTCATAAATGCAATATAGATTGTTTGAGCAAAAAGCTAATACTCATTTTTCGCAATGTTGGATGTATTCTGTTTTTGAAAAAAGGGTAATGTATTTTCCGGCTGATACATTAACTAAATCGCCTGCAAATTTTGCAAAATGGACTCCCAAAAACTGCAATTACAAATGTACAAACCGTATTAGTAATATTGCATCGCTAATTTCACCAACAAAAAACAAATAAGACATGGAAATTAATGGAACACTTGTGCAGGTATTAGAAGCACAAACGGGCATTGCCAAAAACGGACCTTGGAAGAAACAAGGATTTGTAATTGAAACAAAAGATAAATTTCCAAAAAAAGTTCACGTAAGCGCGTGGAATGCCGCTGCCGACACTATCGAAAAATTGCAACCTGGTGCTGCACTAAAAGTATCGTTTGATGTTGAAAGCCGCGAGTATAACGGAAAATGGTACACCGATTTAAAAGCCTGGAAAATAGAAACTGGTGCAGGTTCATCCAATAATAATGAGCCAAGCGCAGACGATGATTTTATCCCTTTAAGAGACGATGAAAACGAATCGGTGCCATTCTAAATACCTTTTTACAAACTTCAATGATATATTACATTGAGATTGCTTCACTCATTCCTCGTGCGCAGTGACGATGTCTTTTGCATCAAAATCGGTCGTCATTGCGATAGCTATTGGTAGAAGCAATCTCTAGTGATTAGCAATAGGTATGCTGCACCCGGAGGTTATATTCTTTGGGAGGACAATCTCCAAAGATTTGTCAAGCCTGTCGAAGCCCTTTTTTATAGCTATTAAAAAAAATTAACCCAACATTTTCGCAGCCATTTTAACGCCCTTCACCAGCGCGTCCACTTCTTCAAAAGTATTGTAGAAAGCAAATGAAGCACGGCAGGTTCCTTCAATGCCAAAACCCGCCATTAAAGGCTGACAGCAGTGGTGCCCCGTGCGAATGGCAATGCCCTGTTCGTTGAGCAACACGCCAATATCAAAGGGGTGAATTTCACCCACAAGAAAAGAAACCACTGATGACTTTTCGGGCGCAGTGCCAACTATGCGCAAGCCTTCAATCTCCAACAATTTCTCGGTTGAATACTTCAACAGTTCCTGTTCTGCTGCAGCAATATTTTCTATACCCACTTCATTAATAAAATCAATGGCTTCGCCCAACACAATTCCAGCTTCGATATTGGGTGTGCCGGCTTCAAACTTGTAAGGCAAATCGTTGTAAGTAGTTCCCGAAAAAGAAACGGTTTTTATCATTTCGCCACCGCCCATATATGGAGGCATGGCTTGCAACAACTTTTCTTTGCCATACAAAACACCAATGCCCGTAGGCGCAAAAACCTTATGCCCCGAAAAGCCAAGAAAATCACAATCTAAGGCACGAACATCCACCTGCAAATGCGGCAGCGCCTGCGCGCCATCTAAAAAAACAACTGCGCCAACGCTATGTGCCAAATCAATGATGTGTTTAACCGGATTGATGGTGCCAAGCGAATTAGAAATATAAACTACCGAAACAATTTTGGTGCGCTCACTCAGCAACTGTTCATAAGCTTCCATATCCAGTGTGCCATTATCCAACACCGGAATCACTTTCAGCACTGCATTCTTTTCTTCGCATAACATCTGCCAAGGCACAATATTGCTGTGATGCTCCATCCCCGACACAATGATTTCATCGCCTGCTTTAATGTTCTGTCTGCCATAAGTATTTGACACCAAATTCACCGCCTCGGTAGTGCCGCGCACAAAATTTATTTCGCAATCGCTGGCATTCAAATGCTTTGCAATTGTAGTGCGCGAATTTTCATACGCCTCGGTAGCCAACTGTGCTAGGTGATGCGCACCACGATGAATGTTGCTGTTGTATTCTGTATAATATTTGTTGATGGCATCAATAACACGCTGCGGCTTTTGGGCAGTAGCGGCATTGTCTAAATACACCAGCGGTTTGCCATTTACGGTTTGATGAAGTATCGGAAATTGTGCGCGAAAGTACGCTATGTTGTTGCTCATTTATTACTTTTTAATGGCGGTGAAAATAATCGGCTGTTTGCTATACAGGCTATTCAAAACAGTTTTTAACCAATAATGTTACGGCATCAGAAAACAATCATTGATTTGCATTCCTGAATTTCGATAAGGATATTAAACAGAAAATGGCAAACCAATTAAGCTGGTATAACAAAACTTTAAAGGTGTACATCACTCAGGAAGAATTGCAGCAACTTATGCAAAAAAGCGATTGGCGCGGTGTATGGGAAGTAGCGCAGGCATGGCTTTGGATTTTCTCGGCATTTGCATTGGTTTTAATTCATGTTATATTTCCCTCACCAGCAGCATGACCACATCACCCATCCACCAAATCCTTAAAAAATATTGGGGTTACGATGTCTTTCGCCCTTTACAAGAAGAAATTATTCAATCTGTTTTAGAAGGAAAAGATACGCTTGCCCTACTGCCAACAGGCGGTGGAAAGTCAATATGTTTTCAGGTGCCGGCTTTGGCAAAAGAAGGTTTGTGTTTAGTCATTTCTCCCCTGATAGCATTGATGAAAGATCAGGTGATGAACTTGAAAAAAAAGGGCATTAAAGCCGAAGCATTATACACTGGCTTGAGATATGATGAAGTAGATGCAATTTTCAGCAATTGTATTTTTGGAGGGGTGAAATTTCTTTATGTCTCACCCGAAAGATTGGCAAGCGAAGACTTTAGAAGCCGACTAAAGCAAATAAAAATCAACTTGCTGGCAGTGGATGAAGCACACTGTATTTCGCAATGGGGTTATGACTTTCGTCCGCCTTATCTGCGCATTGCCGAAGTGCGCGAAATGCTTGAAGGAGTTCCTGTTTTAGCGCTTACTGCTACTGCTACTATAAAAGTTGCTGATGACATTACAACACAACTTCATTTCAAAACAAAAAACATTTTTAGTAAAAGTTTTCAGCGTAAAAACTTAAGCTATGTTGTGCGGCAAACTGCCGACAAACAAAACCAATTGCTGAATGTATTGAATAAAGTTCCAGGCACATCTGTGGTGTATGTGCGCAGCAGAAAAGGAACAAAAGATGCCGCCCAATTTTTAAAGGCAAACAAAATTAGTGCCGACTTTTATCACGCAGGTTTAGGCAGCGATGAACGCAGCAAAAAACAAGACGACTGGGTGAATAACAAAACACGTGTAATGGTTTGCACCAATGCTTTTGGCATGGGTATTGACAAGCCGGATGTGCGCACAGTAATTCACTTAGATGTTCCTGAAAGTTTAGAAGCTTATTTCCAAGAAGCCGGGCGTGCTGGGCGCGATGAAAAAAAAGCCTATGCTGTATTATTGGTCAACCATGATGACAAGAAAAATATCCTTGAAAGCATCAATAATTTCCCATCGGTTGCTGACCTACAAAACACCTACGAGCAACTCTGCAATTTTTTTGGGCTGGCTTTAAACTTCGATAGCAAACTTTCGTACAGCTTTGACATTGGCAGATTTGTGATGTACTCAAAAATGAATACTACAAAGGCTTTGAAGTGTATTTCCATGTTATCTCAACTAGAAATCATTTCTCTTACAGATTCCGTATTTCAACGCCCACAGATTAAGTGCACAGCAAATAAAGAAGGACTTTTCCATTTTCAGAACAACAACCAAACATTAGAGCCATTGGTGAAAATGATTCTGAGAACTTGCGAAGGTGTATTTGAAGATTTTGTGTCCATCAATCAAAACGAAATTGCCTTTCGTTTAAAGATTTCATACAATGAATTGATTGCTCAACTGCATCAACTCAACAAATCAGAAGTGTTTCAGTACATACCCTTGAAGGAACAACCTCAGCTTACCTTTGCGCATGAAAGAGTGGAAGCTCGACACCTACATTTTCACCCCGAAAAAATTGAATTTAGACGAAAACAAAACGAAGAACGACTGAAAGCAATGTTGCATTACTTTACCGTGCATCATATATGCCGAAGCTCCTTATTGGTAAACTACTTTGGCGAGCATTATGCAGAAAAATGTGGCGTGTGTGATGTTTGCATTGCAGAGCGCAAAAGCGGTTTAGACGCTAAACAGTTTTCTGAAATTGTAGCACAACTTCAAAAGGTACTACAAGAACCAAAACCCATTGAGAAAATCATTGCAGAAGTAAATCTTTCGCAGGAAAAAACTATTGCCACACTACAGCATTTGGCAGAAGCAGAAATTGTAAGAAAAATACCGAGTGGTGCTTTTGTTTGGAATGAGTGATGGCAAAGTTATGCGGTGATTACATTTTATATTCACCGCATAATTTGCGGTGAATAATGGTATATT
>CAZKHZ010000063.1:0-17525 GCA_964552715.1 uncultured Chitinophagaceae bacterium
CAAAAAAAGTTTTGCGGAAGCCTCTCCCAGCACTGGGAGCAGCAAAAAAAGTTTTACGGAAGCCCCTCCCAGAACTGGGAGCAGCAAAAAAAGTTTTATGGAACCATCTTCCAGCCTGATTTTCAATTGTTTATATTAGAATGAATGGGGTTCGTAATTGCTTTCTGCTTTTCAGTCAATTGCTTTCTGCTTTTTTGCTAAAAACAAGTATTTATGTGTTTGGGTCAGTATAAAGTAACAAGTATAAAGGCTTATAATAGATTATAACTATAGCCCTAAATCTGAATCATTTTATGTTAAAATGGATTATTTTTCTATTTGGGATTAAAGCATATAAGTCTTTATCCACAACTTAGGACTTATCCGCATTGTTTGCCTCAATTTATAGTCCATTCTTTGCCGCCACAAAACAGACGTTATGAATAAAAAAATCTATACACTTTTTGCTGCCCTCATTTTTGCTGCAGTTTCTTTTGCCCAAACTCAGTTAACCAATGCTGGTTTTGAAGATTGGGAAAACGTTGGTACCAACACCGAAGAACCCATCCAATGGAACAGCAACAAAACTGGAGGTGGGCAGGCACCCAATGGACCCAAAACTTGTTTCAGAGATGTTAATCCGCATTCAGGAACTTATTGCGCAAAAGTTCAAACTGGTTTAGCTTTTGGTATTGTAGTGGTGAATGGTTCGCTTACCACTGGAAATGTAGAGGCTCCAACCACTTCAAAAAACGAAGGATATATTAGATCAATAGCAAACAATACAGCTAAAAGAATGGATTTTACGGGCAAACCTGATAGCATTGTTTTTTGGATAAAATATTCGCCACAGGGTAGCGATTATGCTAGAGTGGAAGCTCGCCTGCATGTTGGTTTTGCCTATTCGCCAGAGGCTCCGGTGAACAACAACCATCCTGACAGTTCGCAAAATATTATTGCCAGAGCTGTTTGGAATAATTCTTCGGCAGCTAACAAAACAATATCGAATTGGACAAGAATTTCTTTGCCATTTACTTATGCAGATACACGCACGCCTCAATACATTTTAATTACCTCTACCAGCAGTGGCGACCAAACAGGCGGCTCTAATAATAGCATCATGTGGTTGGATGATTTTGAAGCAATTTACAACCCAACTATTGCCACTGGCACCGTAAATGCAGGTCCATATTATGTTACAAATAGCACAGGAGCATCTATTAACGTACCTTTTACATTGTCTGGAACTTTTAATGCAGGTAATGTTGTAACTGCGGAGTTAAGCCCCGTGAGCGGCACATTTGGAACGCCAGTTAGTTTGGGAACCGCTACTACAATTACTAGCGGAACAGTAAGCGGCACCATTCCTGCGGCAACTGCAACAGGTTCTATATATAAGGTAAGAGTTAAATCAAGCAATCCTGCTTTAACGGCTACTGCTGATGTTACCGATGTGAATATTGTTTTGGTAAGTTCAAGCATTGCCCCAAGCACTGCGCAAACTATTGCAGCAAATACAAATGGCACGCAATTAACAGTCACGGCAACCAATGGAGCTACCAGTCGCGAATGGAAATTTACCACTACTTCGGGTAGCGGCTATCAATCTTTTTCGCCTGCTGCCACAGCTACAACTTACACACCAAACTTTGCAAACTCGGGTACTTATTTTGTGGTATGCGAAAGCAATTATCCTGGAGGATTGGTATTGCGCAGCAACGAAGTGCAAATTAATGTAGTAAAAAACAGCATTGCACCTGCCTCCCCTCAAAGCATTTTGACGAATAGCCTTGGCACTCAACTTACTGTTACCGAAACACCAGCAAGTTCTGCTCGCGAGTGGAAATTTACGACCACATCAGGTAGCGGCTATCAGTCTTTTTCGCCTACACAAATAGGCACTACTTATACACCACAGTTTGCTTCGGCAGGCACTAACTATGTAGTTTGTCAAAGCATTATCAGTGGCGTAACGGTTACCAGCAACGAGGTGATTGTGTCGGTTGGCAGTGTTACTTTGCAAACTACAAGTGTTACAGGTTTTCCAATTGATTTCAGCCCTAATGCACCAAACAAAATTTTAACCGTGAACTACACCGTTACAGGCGGAAGTTTTAATGTTGGAAACACTTTCACTGCACAGTTAAGCAATGCAAGCGGCTCGTTTGCATCACCTGTGGATATCGGCACCATTATATCCAATACCAGCGGAAGCATCAATGCAACGGTGGTAAACACCACACCTTCGGGCATAGCATACAGGGTGCGTGTTATCGGTAGCAATCCTGCAATTTCGGGCAGCGACAACGGCAGCGATTTAAAAGTTGACCAATTCACTAATTCGATTGCTCCTACATCGAAGCAAACACTCCAATATGGTGCAAGCGGAAGTTTATTAACGGTAAATGAATCGCAAAATGTTAATGGCAGAACTTGGAAGTTCGGCACATCGGCAAGTGGACCGTTTCAATCATTTGCTCCAAACGAAACAGGGGCAAGTTATACTCCGGTTTTTGCAGCACTTGGCACATACTTTGTGGTTTGTGTTTCAAGAAATGTTTTCAACGATACTGTTGTTTCTAATGCAGTGGAGTTTGAGGTAACCAATGGCACACAGCTTTCAACTACAAGTGTTACAGGCGCCCCGTTTTTAATTTCTCCAAAAGCAAGCGCGCAAGGCACGTTGAGCTTTACTTCTAATATTATTTTCAATACAGGTAATGTGTTTACTGCACAGCTTTCTGATGCAAGCGGCAGCTTTATTAATCCATCTTCAATTGGCTCGCTTAGTGGTGTAAACATTTCGCCAATTTCAGTTACCCTGCCAAACAATATTGGCGGTGGCACAGGATATAAAATGAGAGTTGTTTCATCAGACCCTGCAGCAACAGGCACTGCAAGCAGTTCGGTTACAGTAATTCCTTTCAGCAATAGCATTACACCTTCAACTCAACAAACCGCTCAGGTTGGTGTGCAAGCTACTACACTTACCGTGGCTGAAACACACACTGCCACTGGGCGCGAGTGGTTTGTTACTTTTAATAGCGGTGCTTTCTACAATGCTTTTAGCCCTAAAGAATTGGGACAAACAATTAGCCCTGTGTTTTTGGGTGCAGGTACAGCTTATGTAATTTGCCGCTCGGTGAATGCCGCTAACGACACGGTTAATTCTGCCGAAGTTGCTTTTATTGTAGAAGATGCAAATGCCATCAACGAACTAGATAATGCAAATGCAAAAGTTTGGTTCAATGAAAACAACTTGATGATTACTTTGAATGGAAAATCAGAAAACTATCATGTCAAAGTTTTCACAATCAACGGAAGTTTGGTGGCGGCAAAACAAATTCAAAACGATGCCACAAACACGGTGGATTGCAGCAGTATGGCATCAGGCAATTACATTGTTCAGCTTTCTGCAAATGGATTTAATAAACAATTCAAATTGATGAAGCCATAACTCGGTTTGACCTTGCTTGTTCCGCAAGAATTTGCGGGCGTCAATTTGTATTTTCAAAATTAAAGAGGGGCAACTGCCCCTCTTTTTTATGCCATTATTTCAAGTTTAGAAAAGATAGAAGCAAAGGCTACTTCATCAAGGCAAAAATATTTTCGGTCATTACCTTCCACGAATATTTTCCTTTCTCTTTTTTAATGTTTTCGCGCATTACAAACTCGCGATGGTTGTTGTAAAAATCTACCAAAGCACCAGCAATGGAACTTGGTTCGGGCTCCACCACATAGCCAACTTTGCCATGCGGCACAATTTCGGGCAAGCCACCCACATTGGTCACCAACATCGGGCGATTGAAGTGATAACATATTTGTGTCACGCCACTTTGTGTAGCATGTTTATAAGGTTGCGCTACCAAATCGGCTGCGCAGAAATAATAGCGCACTTCATCATCGGGTATAAAATCTGTTTTCAAAATAAGCTGATCTCTAATGCCCAGATCCTGAATCAAATCGGCATAAGGTTTTGAATCTGTATAGAACTCTCCAGCAACAATCAACTTCATATTAAGATTGCGAACCCGCTCATCTGCCAATGCCTTTAGCAGCAAATCCAAACCTTTGTAATCGCGGATAAATCCAAAAAATAAAATGTATTCGGTATTGATTTCAAGCCCCAGTTTTTCATAAGCTTCGGTCTTTGAAACTGCTTCACCAAAATTGTCAAACAAAGGATGCGGGTTAAAAACCCTCGGCTTTTTGGTATCAAACTTTGAAAGGTCTTGCATCACACTTTCGCTCATGGCAACAAAGGCATCCACACTATTTACAAAGTATTGCGCAAGTGCTTTATCGCCAATTCTTTTTTCGTGTGGAATGATGTTATCAAGAATTGAAATGACTTTAGTTTTTTTATTGCGCTTTACAATGCGCGCAATGGTGCCAAGGCAGGGCGCCATAAACGGCAACCAAAATTTTATCACCAACAAATCAGGATTCAACTTTGCAATTTCCTTACCCACACTCCACCATGTAAACGGATTAACTGAATTTACCTTTATGTGAATATACAAGTCATCGGGGGCAGGCTGGTCGCTTAACTGCGAGGTGCCAGGAAATAAAAAATCGGGATACTGCAAACTGAAAGTATAAATCTGCACGCTGTGTCCTTCGCTGATAAACTGCCTTGCCAATCTTTCATTGTATGAAGCCAAGCCGCCACGCAGCGGGTGTGCCGAACCGAGTATGATAATTTTCACGAGGCAAATAAATGTTATTGAAAAGAAATATAAGCAACTAAAGAAATTATAAGATTAGCTGGTAAATTATAACTCAAAATACGCAAGATGTCAGTGAATTCTTAATCCGTGTTGCAACAGTGTTCTCCAAAAATTGTGTTAAGCAGTTTGCATAGTGGCATCATTGGAGAGATTTTCGCGTGGTGTTAAACATGAAACGGGTTCTGACGAAAGGATATTTCTGGTATTTGTTTTTGTTTTGTGCGTCTTGCAATTCCGTTTTTGCGCAAACAAAATTCTATGCTTCGGCAGGTAAGCAAGTTGCTGTAAACCAAAATCTTCAGGTAAATTTTGTGCTTGAAAATGGAGAAGTGAAAGCTTTTAAGGCACCTTCTTTCAGTGATTTTCAAGTTCTTTCTGGTCCCAATACTTCGCAAAGTGTAAGTTTTATAAACGGCAGTATGTCTCAGTCTATAACATACTCTTATATACTTCGCCCAAAGAAAGAAGGCACTGCAAAAATTGGTAAGGCAACTGTAAATGTTGGTGGTGCAAGTTTAGAATCAAATGAATTGACGGTTGACGTAACCGCTCCAGTTCAGCAACAGCAACAAGCGCAACAACGCGGAAGAAACCAAAACCCTTTTGGAATGCCCGACCCGTTTGATGACCCTTTCTTTGACGACCCGTTCAGCAATCAACAACAAGAAGCTGAAGCTCCACTAAATGATGCAGAGCTGCAAAAAGAGTTGAAGCAAAATATGTTTCTAAAACTAGTTTTAAGCGATAACAATGTGTATCAGGGCGAACAATTAAATGCTACTTTAAAATTATATTTCAACTATTCCATAGCGCAGCTTCAAGTTTTAAAGGCTTTAGGTGTCGAGGGCTTTTGGAATCAAGAAGTGCAATTAGACCCAAATCAAAAACCACGCATTGAAGAGTTAAATGGCAAAAAATATAACGTTATTGAGTTTCAAAAATTCAATCTTTTTCCTCAGCGCAGCGGTTCTTTAAAAATCACTCCAGCAGAACTTTCTACTGTTGTGCAAATGCAAATTCGTACAGGCAAACGCAGTGTTTGGGATATGTTTGGTGGCGTGCGCGTACAAAATGTTCCTTTCAAATTAGTATGCAATGAAGGCATTGTAAATGTGAAAGAATTGCCCGCAGCCAACAAGCCAGAGTCGTTTAATGGTGCAGTAGGAAGCTATACCTGCGTAACAAAAATCTCATCGCCTAAAACCAAGACTGATGAGCCAATTACATATTCAATTACGGTTTCTGGAAAGGGAAATTTGAAATTTATAGAACTTCCTAAACCTATTATGCCACAGGGTTTTGAAGTGTATGACCCTAAAGTAAAAGAGAATATCGCAAATACAGGCGCAGGTTTTAGTGGCAGTAAACAGTACGACTTTTTGATTATCCCCCGCTTACCTGGTGATTACACCATTCCCGCAAATGAGTTTTCTTTTTTCAATACCGAAACTGGAAAGTACGCTGTAATACAATCACCAGAGTTTAAATTGAATGTAACAGGAGAGGCTTCTACGGCAACTTATACAGCCCTCGCATCAACTCCTAAAGAGGACGTGAAGTCTATTGGCGAAGACATTCGCTTCATCAAAACTTCCGTTCCAAGCTTTGAGCAGAAGAGAAGCACTTTTCCAGCCTCAATTGGATTTGGATTGAGTTATGCTTCCCCATTTTTTTTATTCATAGCCTTAGTTGCTATGAAAAAACGCAATGAAAATCTTGCATCTGATATTATTGGAACAAAGCGCAGAAGAGCAACTAAAATTGCCAAGTCTAGATTGTCGGTGGCTAAGAAGCACCTTGCGGCTAACAAGAAAAAAGAATTTTACGATGAAGTAAGCCGGGCAATCTGGGGCTACTTGGGCGATAAGCTGAACATAGATATGGCATCTCTAAGCAAGGAAAATGTGGAGGAGAAGTTGGCTGTAAAAAGTGTTTCGCACGAAACAATTACCAAACTAAAAACCATTTTAAATACCTGCGAAATTGCTTTGTATGCACCTGTTGGCGAGGGCGGAGAAATGAAAATAAATTATGAAGCATCAATTTCTATCATTGCCGATTTAGAGGACGAGATTAAATGATTAGCATAACTCCAAATCCCTTTTTGATAGCGCATTCTACTCGCCTAAAATTTGGCAAATCGTTTGTGCTGTTAATCGCACTCACTTGTTTTGCATGTTGTTTTGTTGATGCACAATCTCCAAAAGAGTTATACAAAATTGCTAATGATTATTACAAAAAGAATCAGTTTGATTCGGCTGTAATTCTTTACAGTGAATTAGTGAAACACGATTATGAAAATGCTGAGGTTCATTTTAATTTTGCAAATGCTTTGTTTAAGACAAATGAGCTTGGAAGAAGCATTTTGCATTATGAAAAGGCATTAAAATTTGCACCAGAAGACGAAGATATTTTACACAACCTTCAATTAGCAAATCGCAAAACAACAGACAGAATTATCAGTGTTCCAGATTTAAAAATTATTGACTGGTGGAAACAGTTTCGCAAGATGTTTACTTCAAGTGGCTGGGGTTATTTGGCTCTCGGACTTGTTTGGTTATCCTTTGTTTTTTTTGCTTTGTATCTATTTACTGAATTTCGCAAAACGTGCTTTACTTTGGGTACATTTATATTGTTGCTATCGGTCTTTTGTTTTACATTAAGATTAAAGCAGCAGAAATGTGAAACAAGACCTGATAGTGTAATTCTTTTAGCCAGTTCTGTTTATGTAAAAAGTGCACCTGATGATTCAAGTACAAATCTTTTTTCAATTCACGAAGGATTGAAACTGCAAGTGAAAGACAAGGTTGGAGAATGGTGTAAAGTGCGCCTTGCTGATGGCAAAGTTGGTTGGGTTCGCAAAAGCGAAATCGGCTTTATTTGAGTTTTCCTTTTTCAATAAATCAGGATTTGTAACTCATGCAAAACATGTAATTAGTATTGTAGGGCATTTCAATATTTCCTACAGCATCAATGGCGATAAGTCCACCTTCGGCACCAATGGCTTTTAGTTTATTCATTACCACAAAATCACATGCTTGATGAAGTGACAGGCTTTTATATTCCATTAAGCAACTAATGTCGTAAGCAACTACGTTTTTAATGAAATGCTCGCCATGCCCCGTGCATGAAATAGCACAAGTTTTATTGTTTGCATAAGTTCCAGCACCAATTATTGGAGAGTCACCAACTCTTCCTTGCATTTTATTAGTCATTCCTCCTGTAGAAGTTGCGGCTGCAAGATTTCCATGAACATCCAAAGCAACAGCACCTACTGTTCCAAACTTTTTATCATTTAGTGAAGCGTGGTCTAACTGCGTAGTAGATTTTCCCTGCAATAGTTTCCATTGCTGAAATCGCTTTTCATCAAAAAAGTAATCCTCATTGGCAAGTTCTATTTTGTTTAGAATCGCAAAATCCACGGCACCTTTTCCAATCAACAGCACATGATTTGATTTTTCCATTACCGCCCTAGCAAGCGTTACTGGGTTTTTAATTTGCTCAACTCCGGCAACGGCTCCTGCGCTCAGGGTTTTGCCACACATAATTGCTGCATCCATTTCATGCTCGCCAATGGCATTGTAAACAGAACCTTTTCCAGCATTAAACAATGGACAGTTTTCTAATTCAACAATTGTAGCTTCAACTGCATCCAAGCTGCTGCCGCCCTTTGCTAATATTTTTACTCCAATTTGAAGTGCGATATCCATGCTTCTGTTGTAGGCAGATTCTAATTCTTTACTAAAATTAGCTTTGTAGATGTTGCCTGCACCGCCATGAAGCGCAATTGAGATTTTATTCACTTTGATTTGCTTGATATTAATGATAGACGAATAACAGAAATTCTCAATTGCAATGTTATTTTTTATAATAAGCAACCTTTTGTTGGCAAAATGGTTGAAGAAGTTAGTTGGAAGTATATTTTTGCATTGTATGAATTCATCTAATATCAATTATCTGCCTATACTGATGCAATTTGTTTTTGCAGCAGGCTTCGTAGGCTTTACTATTTTGATTTCGCATTTCGTTGGTCCCCGCAGAAGTTCAAAGGTTAAGGATGCCAACTTTGAGTGTGGTATTGAGCAACATGGCAATGCGCGTATCCCTTTTTCGGTAAAGTATTTTTTGGTCGCTATTCTGTTTGTATTGTTTGATGTGGAAGTTATCTTCCTTTACCCTTGGGCTGTGAACTTCCGCGAAATGGGTATGGACGGAATGATTAAAATGATATTGTTTATGGGTACGCTTTTGGTGGGTTTTTATTACATCATCAAGAAAGGTGCTTTGGAGTGGGAATGAATTTTAGATTTTAGATTTTAGAAGTTTGATTTTCTAAGTCTAAAATTATCAATCATAAATCTAAAATATGAGTGAAGTTGGAAAGGTGGTTATGCCGCCAGTTATTAATGGAGAAGGTTATCAGTTAACTAACCTTGATAAAATTGTAGGATTGGCGCGTAGTAAAAGTATGTGGCCCTTGCCTTTTGCAACTTCATGTTGCGGCATTGAGTTTATGGCAACCATGGCGTCAACCTACGACCTTGCAAGATTTGGTAGCGAGCGACCTTCGTTTTCTCCTCGTCAGGCAGATATGCTGATGGTGATGGGAACTATTGCAAAAAAAATGGGACCTGTATTACGCCAAGTGTATGAACAAATGGCTGAGCCGCGTTGGGTGATTGCTGTTGGTGCTTGCGCTTCTAGCGGGGGTGTATTCGATACCTATTCTGTGTTGCAGGGAATTGACAAAGTGATACCAGTGGATGTGTATGTGCCTGGTTGTCCACCACGCCCCGAGCAAATTTTGGATGGTGTGATGAAGTTGCAGGAGTTGGTGAAAACCGAACCTATGCGCAGAAGAAATTCACCAGAGTATAAATCGCTATTGGCTAGCTACGGCATCGTTGTAAATTAGTTCTATGTTCAGAGACTCGCTTATTAATGAAATTCTTTCAGAGCCAGATGCGCAGTTAATCCTAAATTATGCGCAGTCGAGTTTAAGAAACGAGGCTTCTAAACGTAAAAATTTTTATAAAATAATTGAGGAAGATGATAAAGCTGAATTTATCAACGGTGACATTATTTTTCAATCTCCCGCAAGGCTGATTCATACTGTTGTTGTGAAAAATATTTTAAAAAGTTTAGACAATCATGTACTGGAAAACAATCTGGGTTTTGTTGGCTCTGAAAAATTACTCGTTACACTTACTCGAAACGATTACGAGCCAGATATTGTTTTCTTTAAAAAGGATAAGTCGAAGTACTTCAAGCAGGATCAAATACAGTTTCCTGCACCCGATTTTGTAGTTGAAGTTTTATCTAAAAGCACACAACATATTGACAGAGGAGTGAAATTTAAGGATTATGCTTCACATAATATTGAGGAGTATTGGATTATTGATGCTGACAATAAATCCGTGGAACAATACCTATTATCCGAAGGGCAATATTCCTTAAAAAAGAGATGGAAAAGTGGCATAGTAAAATCAGATGTGGTGAAAGGTTTTGAAATTAAACTCAATAATATTTTTAATTGGTAAAATCAAATTGATGTCATTAACCAACGAAATAGTTCAACAAAAATTAGCCGCCAAATTTGGTGATGCAGTAAAAGCATTTGAAGAGCCTTGGGGTATGCTCACTTTTGAAGCAGACCGTGAAAAGGTATTGGAAGTGATGCAATTTCTGCGTGATGATGAGGAGCTGGCTTTTACATTCCTTACGGATGTTTGTGGTGTCCACTATCCCGACAATGAAGTGGAAAGACAATTTGCAACGGTATATCATTTACACAATTGGGTTGCCAATTTTCGCATTCGTTTCAAAGCGTTTTTGAATGGAGAAAATCCAGAGGTTTCTACTGTTACCTCGTTGTTTAATTCCGCTAACTGGCAAGAACGCGAGACTTATGATTTTTACGGAATAATTTTCAAAGGTCATCCAGATTTAAAACGCATTTTAAATATGGATGAAATGGTTTCATTTCCCATGCGAAAAGAGTTCCCATTGGAAGATCAAGGACGAACAGATAAGGATGATAGATATTTTGGGCGCGAACCTCAAACATTGATTGTTAATTAGTAAGCGTACAAATGGTATCAAAAATCCCACTTATTGAAAAACATTTTACTGATATTAGAAAGCTTTGCGATTCAAATGGAGTTAGAGCGCTATATGAATTTGGTTCTGTTGTAAGCGGCAAATTTGATAGTGCTAAAAGTGACTTAGATTTTTATGTTGAAATGAAAAATCAAAGCAATGCATTGATACAAGGAGAACACATTTTGAGTTTGTGGGATGGGCTAGAAAAAGCATTTAATAAACCTGTGGATTTGCTAACATCAGACTCTATTCATAATCCGATTTTGAGAGCGGAAATAGAATTGAAAAAAGTGTTAGTTTATGAAGCGTGAAGCATTAAAATACCTTTTAGATATTTTGCCTGCAATTGAAGACGTTGAAATGTTTATGACTAATGCTAATGATTTTGACAGCTATCAAAGGAATAAGTTGTTGAAAGGAAGTTATTGATTATTGGGGAGGCGGTAAATAAATTTAGAAGTATTGAACCTGAAATTATCATTGAAAATGCGGATAAAATTTATGGATTACGAAATAGACTAACCCATGCATACGATTGCGTTGACGATAATGCTATTTACGCTATTGTAAAAAATCATCAGCCATTATTAAAGAAGAAAGTTGCACATATCATTGAGAAAAATAAAGATTGAATTGATATAACATGAACCAATTTATTACACCGGTTTCCATCGAAGAAAAATATGCCGACATGATTCGCCAGCGCGAAAATGAAGACGGCAGCGAGTTGAGCATATTGAACCTTGGACCAACCCATCCGGCAACGCACGGTATTTTCCAAAACGTGTTGCTAATGGATGGCGAGCGCGTTGTAGATGCTGAGCAAACACTGGGTTACATTCATCGCGCGTTTGAAAAAATTGCTGAGAACCGTCCTTTCTACCAAATTAATGTGTTGACCGACAGGTTGAACTATTGCTCTTCGCCCATCAACAACTTTGGCTGGTGGATGACGGTAGAAAAGTTGCTTGATATTGAAGTGCCGAAACGTGCACAATACATTCGGGTAATTATGATGGAGTTGGCGCGTCTTTCCGACCATATTATATGCAATTCAATTTTAGTTTTTGATGCAGGTGCGTTCACACCTTTTCTTTACATCTTCCAATATCGCGAGCAGATTTATGAAATTTATGAAGAGCTTTGTGGTGCTCGTTTGACCACAAACATGGGGCGCATTGGAGGTTTGGAACGCGATTTGAGCGCAACAGGTTTTCGTAAATTGACAAAGTTTTTAGCCGATTTCAAAATAGGTTTGCAGGAGTTTGAGGAGTTGGCTTCGCGCAACAGAATATTTATGGATAGAACCATAAATGTTGGCGGCATCAGTGCAGAAAAGGCAATGAGTTATGGCTTCACTGGACCCAACCTTCGTGCAGCGGGTGTTGACTATGATGTGCGTGTGGCAAATCCATACAGCAGCTACCAAGATTTTAATTTCATCATTCCTGTTGGAAAAAGTGGTGATACCTACGATAGATTTAGTGTGCGCAATGCCGAAATGTGGGAGAGCATCAAAATTATTGAACAGGCAATTGCAGGTTTGCCCGAAGGTCCAATCCATGCGGATGTTCCTGAGTTTTACCTGCCTCCAAAAGAGATGGTGTATAACAATATGGAGGCATTGATTTATCACTTCAAAATTGTTATGGGTGAAATTCCTGTGCCAAAAGGTGAGGTATATCATGCGGTTGAAGGTGGCAATGGCGAAGTGGGTTACTACTTGATTTCAGACGGCAGTCGCGTGCCGTTCCGCTTGCACTTCCGCAGACCTTGCTTTATTTATTATCAGGCTTTTACCGAAATGATTAAAGGTGGATTTTTGAGCGATGCAATTTTGATTTTGAGTTCGCTCAATGTAATTGCAGGTGAATTAGATGCTTAGTATCTTCGTCAAAATTTAATTATGCTTTACAACGAAAACAAAACTGTTTTGAACCTGTCGAAAATTGATTTGACGGATGATGAGTTGTTTGATGTTGCCATGAGCAATACCGATTACAAAATAGAGCGTGACGCTGACAAAAATCTAATTCTTATAGAGCCTTCAGGATTTGAAAGTGATAATACGTCATTTGAAATTGCCAGAGAGGTTGGCAATTGGAATGAAGAAACAAATCAAGGTAAAGTCGTTGGTTCCAATGCAGGATTTATACTTCCAAGTAAAGCAATGCGCTCGCCTGATGCGGCATGGATTTCAAACAAAATAATTGATGAAATACCTGCTGAGATGCGCAAGAAGTTTTTACCTGCTTGTCCCGAATTTATTGTTGAAGTAAAATCACCTTCCGACACAGTTGCAGAGCTTAAAGAAAAGATGGTAGAGTGGATTGAAAACGGCTGTGAATTGGCATGGCTGGTAAATCCTGATGACGAATCGGTGTGGGTATATAGAAAGAATGAAGAGCCATTTTTGCAGTCATTCAAACAGATCTTAACTGGTTATGATGTGCTGAAAGGATTTGAACTAAACTTATCGAAATTATTTAAAAAATAACATGGCTTTAAACGTAAAGGTTAATACCGAAGTAAAACTTTCAGCGCAGTTACTCAAGCGCGTAGCAGAATTGAAAAGTCGTTTTCCAGAAGGGAAACATAAAAGTGCAATACTCTCTATTTTGCACGAGGTGCAGGACGAAAACGAGCACTGGCTATCGGTAGAGGCGATGGATAAAGTTGCCGAGTTGCTGAACATCAAACCGATTGAAGTATATGAGGTTGCCAGTTTCTACAGTATGTACAATCAAAAACCAGTGGGCAAATACGCACTGGAGTTTTGCCGCACCAGTTGCTGCGTGCTGCGCGGGGCAGAGGACATGATGGAATATACCTGCAAAAAGCTTGGCGTTGAAATTGGCGAAGTTACCTCCGATGGCATGTTCAGCGTGAAAGGTGTGGAGTGCCTAGGTGCCTGCGGCTATGCACCGATGTTGCAATTGGGCGACTACTATCACGAGTTTTTGAACGAGCAAAAAATTGACCAACTGATGGAGGACTGCCGTGCCGGAAAGGTTGAAATGTTGAGCAAAGTATAGCACCTGCTCGTGCCTTATTTCATTTATGTTTTGAAACTTAAAAGTCCGTTTGATAAGAAAACAAACTGGACGGACGAAACCAACGCCACGCTTCAAGAGCATTGGAACTATCTGGAGGATTTGCACCAAAAAGGTGTGATGAAAGTGGTGGGCAGAACCGATGTAAATATTGAGTCGGAAGCCATATTGGCATTGCAATTTTTGCCGCTAAAAATGAAACTGCCGCCCGGCAGATTATGGAAAGTGACCCATGCGTTAAAAATGGCGTGATGCTGGCAACGCTAAGCCTTTTCAACTTTGCGCTTGGGGCGTAGTTATTCTTACTTTTAATGTTTTGATTTTGTAACATTTGGTAGCCAATAGCTCAGCAGTCTATTTATTTTTTCCGATGGCTTGCTGTTGAAGTATTTCTTTCCATAATCATTTTCTATGTATCATTTTTACATCAAAAAGGTACTGAAAGCGTATTTTTAAGGGTCTTAGTGATTATGAAATGGTTAAAATAAAAATAATTTTTAGCTATTTCATATATGAATGATATAAATTAAAAATAATTTTTGTACTTTTGATATATGAAAGATATAAGTAAAAAATAAGTTTTAGTTATTTCATATATAAAATATAGGAATTAGAAAAAATTTTTAGTTATTTTATTTATGAAAATTATAAATATGAAATAAAATTTGGTATTATTATATATGAAATGTATAAATTAGAAGTAATTTTTATACATTTCATGTTTAGGAGTGCCGGTTTTTATGCTTCAAAAGTAGATTTAGTGATTAATGGCAGGTATATTTTTTAAGTAATAAGCAGTTTGAAATATGTCAGATTTAGTAAGAAAATTTCCTAATAGCTTAATTGGCAGGGTAAATGCTTTGACTAATCTACAAAGGTTTTATAAAGTTCTGCCAGTGGGCACAGTGGTTTTTCCGCAGGCAGTGGTAGATTTACTTACCCCGCCCGAGTTACCATTTGTAAATGCCTATTATGAAATGCAGGGTAAAGAGGGTGCGGTGCTTCAAAAGTTGGTACACAAAACTGCGGCTCTTGATAACTTGAGTTTGTTTTTAACAAGCTTTTTGGTGGTGATGAAGTATGCCGTGAAACGTTCACTAGCTTTAAAAGACGGTAAGTGGAATGCCAGCGACCCAGTTTTTTACAACCTCGATGAAACGGCAGGTCAAACCCCCGTGATGCAAAACGAAGACGAAATAAAACGCTGGGCGGCATTGGTTTTGAATGGTGAACAGGCGCGCCTATTGGCAGTGGCTGCGGCTGTGCCGATGAGCAATCCTTCGGCTGCCGAAGTGCAGGAGATGCTGGATGTTGTGAACCAAAAATTGCCACCAGCCGTGGCGGTAAGTTTAGAATACAAGGCGATGCAAACCGCGCTGCATAAGCAGGCAAAACAATTGGATAAGTTGCTGCGCCTAGCGTGGAATTTTTTGGATGCTACTTATAGTTATCTGCCGATGGAAAGCAAGCGCAATATTTTGCGCGATGCCGGAGTGGTGTATTACAACACGGGCAAATCTACCGTGCTGAGTGTGGTGGTGAAGGATGCTACGGGCAAGCCATTGCAAGGTGCGCGCGCCTTGCTGATGCAAACGGGCGGCAGCACCATCGCCAACAAAGATGGGCGCATTGCCTTGAAAACAAAAACCGATGGTGTGGTGGAAATGCAAATCACTTATCCGGCAAAACAGGCGGCTTCCATTTCGTTTAATATCACGCGGGCTGATGCCGGCACTACCATTACTGGTGCGGAGGTGGTGATGGTGTAGGGTTTAAATTGCCCCAAAGTTTTAACCTTTGGGGCAAGTAGCATTTTAACGGCTAGAAGTCTCACTTCCGCAAGTTTGCGGAACAGGCAAGAATTATTGCAAACTAAACCTAAACCCCGCAAAAGCCATTGCTCCGCGAATGGGTCCCCAAATTAAACTGGCGTCAAACTGCGATGAAGCCATGTTATTGTCCAAACCAATTATTGGGTTCGGCTGTGTTTGATTCAAAATATTTTCGGCACCCAAATAGACTTCAAACCATTTTTTGTGGATGTAAGTGATTTGTGCATTCAACAAAAAATAATTTTTAGAAAGTATAGGCACCTGAAAGCGCGCATCGTTACCCGCTGTGCTTGGCACGCGCGCCACACCATACCATGTAAGGTGACTATTGAAACGCCACTGTTTATTTTTCAGCGTATATTCCATCGAAGCTAAAGCCTTGTGGCGCGGGCGCAGTGGGTCCCACTTCAAACCATCTTTAAACGTGGTGCGCACATCATCAAATTTGTAGGCAAGCTTTACATCAAAGCGTGGCAACACTTCATAATTTACCTCCACCTGCACGCTGTTACTGTAACTTTTTCCATCCAAATTGTAAAAGCGCAACTGGCGCACATCCTCCAAATCGGTAACTAAGCGATTGGTGAATTGTGTACGAAAATAGTCCACCGTGATGCTGCCTTCGCGATAATCCAAATAGAATTTATAGCTCAAAGTTGAACCAAAGTTCCAAGATGTTTCAGGCTTTATTTTATCGGGTAAAGAAATGCTGCGATTGCTTGCTAACAGACCAAAATGTTCAGCAAAAATGGTGGGTACATGGTAGCCTTTGCCTGCACTGAGGCGCAAACTTAAATCGTTCAGTATGTTCCATTTAAAGTTCAATCGCGGAGAAAAAAACGGACAGTAAAGATTGTGATAATCGGCACGCACACCGGCAATCAGATTGATTTTTTCTTCATATTGATAGGTAACTTCTGCAAAGGCACCTGGCACCAATTCAGTTCTTTTAAGATGAAAAGAATCCAAGTCTTCACGCACATCATTAGCCTGAAATGAAGCACCGAATTTCAGAAAGCTCTCTTCCAAAAATGCGTACTGATAAATTAGATTTACATAACCAAAATGTTCACGTGCATTGTATTGTCGCGCACCGATGTTGCCTTGTTGTTGATGATACATGTATTTATACTGAATGCCAAGACTGCTTTTATCATTCAACAAAAAACCTGTTTTAGCAAAGGCATTCGCGCGTGCAGTTTGCAAGCGCATTGTCCATAGATTATGCCCGATATGTTGTTTCGCATCGTGCATAATTTGTCCGCTTTTTCTATCCTCAAGGGTTCCTGAGAACACCGAAATCAAATTGAATTTCTTACCGCTCATGTAAGTAAACCGTTGCATTAGATTTGCCTGCTTCACCAATGGATTGTCCACAAATTCATCACGGTTAAAATCCATCGGCATTAAGTTTATAAAGCCATGCGCCATGGTTGACCCCGTCCATTTAGTTGCTAACGAAGTGCTGTCCAGCTTCGATAGTTTGTAAGCACTCTGCAAATTCAACTCGGTGCGGGCATCTTGGTTTACAAATACATTGGCATAAAACCGCTCGGAATTTTGCGGCTTTTTATACTCAATATTTATTTGCCCCGTCATAGACTCATAGCCATTTACCACACTGCCCGCCCCTTTGTTTATCTGTATAGAACTCATCCACGGACCCGGCACATAACTCAAACCAAAAGTTTGCTGCAAACCACGAATGCCAGGGGTGTTCTCTTCGGTAAACTGCGTGTAAATACCATCTAAACCCAACATGCGAATGTGTCGTGCACCACTCACAGCATCACTGTAATTGGCATCAACTGATGCGCTATTTTCAAAAC
>CAZKHZ010000064.1:0-7544 GCA_964552715.1 uncultured Chitinophagaceae bacterium
TAATCTGGAATCGCATTTTTGATTACATAGCTATTTCATTACCAATAGTTAAATCACGGAGTGTTATTTTTTGATTTCAATAAAAAGTTTTTCTTTGATTTATTAAAACATCACAAATCAATTCCATACACCATGAAACACATTTTAGTTCTATGCTCATTTTTGTTTTGCACGCAGCTTTTCTCTCAAACTTTAGCTGATTTTGAAGAAGTAGTTTATCTAAAAAACGGTAGCGTAATTCGCGGTATTATTGTAGAAGAATTTCCGGGCAAAAGCTTAAAAATTCAAACACGCGAAAAGAATTTGTTTGTATATCAATTTGATGAGGTAGAAAAAATTACTCGAGAATTGTACTACGGCTCAGGCGCAACTGCTTCATCAAGCACCAGAAAGAATAAGGGCTTCAACGCTTACATTGATCAAGGCGTTAACCTTTGGATAAGCGATGATCCATATCCGATGAACTTTACTTCAATTGCTTTGGGATATAAAATGAATCGCATGTTTTTTATTGGTGGCGGAACGGGACTTTTGGCGCGCAAAGGGTTTATTGCTGTGCCTGTTTTTATAGATACCAGATTGACGCTTAGCAAAACAAAAGTTGCGCCTTTATTGAACTTTCAGGCGGGATATATTTCACCTAATATATTAGGTAGTAGTAGAGATAACTTTTATGTAAACGAAAACTCTTATGGAGGTTTCTATTTTGCTGCGCGCCCAGGCATTGGCTTTAATCTGAAAAAAGATTTGGACTTGAATCTTTATGCAGGCTATGTGTTGGGTTCGCAAATTGTAAACACCAGTTCCTATTACGACAGTAATATTAATTTGGGCTTAATGCACAACTTCAACTTTACACTTGGTTTGAAATTTTAAGGCTTGCGGGTGAGTGTGCCTTCACATAATCCAGAAGGGCTATCGCGATTGAGCCTGAATGAACCAGTTATATTACCGCTTTCTATAGAAATGTAACCGTTGAAGGAGTTGCTGCCAAATACTTGTGCTGGAATGTTGATTGTTTTAAAATTACTATTACTGACAGTGCCAAAAAGATCTACACCTAAGCCATTGATATTTTTTATCAACACATAGTTTGATCCCAAAGAAGATATTTCGATAGTGACAATATAAGCACCTGCTTTGCAAGTGCCGCCACCATAATTATCCACTACGTTGTACACACCTAATACCCTGTCGCGATTGTTTATTTCACAGCTATCTCCTCTAAATCCTGTTGGGCATTCACAAGTTCCCATTACACAAGAGCCTCCATTCTTGCAGCTTTTAGCAAGGCAGGGGTCTTGAGGTTTGTTTTGAGTGCAGGAGGTTATCGTGCCAAGAATCAGTAAAAGTGCAAATGAACAAGCTGAGACAAAAGTTTTCATCATTAAGATTTTGGCAATGATAATCAGAAAATAAATTGCACGCAATCGAATCGGATGCTTTCCTTTACATTTGCAATAATTCAAAAAAAGTAAAGCTTTTTGTGCGCAATATTTTACTCTCTATTTTCTCATTTCTTTTGTGTTGTTCGCTAATGGCGCAGCAGGGTTTTTGGAGCAATGCAGGGGCTTTGGTTTCGGTGCGCGAAAAAACATTTGTTTCTATTCAAGGCGATGCCTACAATGCCGATTCGGGCTTTTATCACAACCGCGATACGATTTATGTTACAGGCGATTGGCAACACAATGCGCTTAATCGTTGCTTCGATTCTATCAATACCGGTTGGGTGGTTTTGCATGGCAACAATCAGTATATTGAAGGGGCTTCGGTTACGCATTTTCATAATTTGGTTTTAACTAATCAAGGTGTGAAGTTTGGCGACACCGATGTGGTGGTAAACGGTACGCTTTTTTTAACCGACAGAGAAATGAACATGGATAAAAACACGGTGTTTGTTACCAATGTAAACACAGATGCAGTGCAACGCACAGCGGGTTTTGTGTCATCGCTGGAAAGCGGTGGTTTGTTGCGCTACACTGCCAGCGATTCTGTGTATTTGTATCCCGTTGGTTCCACTTTGGGCATTGCCCGCTATCGCCCAATAGAGTTGCAACCTGCGGCTGCAACTGCCAATCATTTTAAGATTCGTTTTGCAAACATTGATGCTACATTGGAGGGCTTCGACAGAAGCAAGAAGTTTCATTTGTTGTGTGAAGTAATTCCAAATTGGTACCACAGAATCTGGCATCCCTTGGGCAACGATTCAACTGCTATAAAGATATTTTACAATCCAATAGATGATGGCAATTGGAATGACATGGCGCACTGGCAGAATGTTCCCCAATGGCAGGCAATGCCAAAGGATAATTTTGTTGCTGGGCAGCCTTTCAGCTACATGCAAAACCTGAGTTGGAATGATTTTACTTATCCCGCTTTTGCACTTGCAAATAGTTCGCTGCCTTTTGCCGAAGCAGGTAATGACACTGCAATTTACAATGGCGATATCACGCAGCTTGGTGCAAGCAGTGGTGTCGCTTATCAGTGGAACAACACCAGCACTTTGAGTGATTTGACTATCAATAATCCGCTTGCTTACCCCTTAGTTGATGAAACATACTTTTTGACCGTTACCAACGAATTGGGTTGCGAAGATTATGACAGTGTGCGCGTCACGATTCTGCCTCGACCAGAAGAGCCTAAAATACCAAAAGAGGTAGAAGACTTTTTTATACCAAATGCCATCACACCAAACAATGATGGATTCAATGATTCATGGTATATCAAAGGTTTGTGGCGATACAAAGAGCATAATGCGCGCATCATCAATCGCTGGGGCGATGAGGTGTTTTTTGAAGCGCCTTACGAAAATGTGTGGCAAGGCTACTGGCAGGGAAAACCTTTGCCGGGTGCTACCTATTATTACATTCTAAAAGTAAAAATGAACGGTGAATGGAAAGAGTTTAATGGACCATTAACCATTGTAAGATGAAGCAGTTTTTTACGCTGATGCTGGGTGTTGTTTTCTTTGTTGCTTCTGCGCAACAAGTGGAGGAGTTTAACCTAGTTCGCGAAAATGCTATTGCCTTAAACCCCGCGCTGGCAGGTGCTTCGGGCTTTATGAATATCACTGCGGGATTCCGAAGACAGTTTACGTCAATTAGAAATTCACCTTACACCACCTATTTGAATTTCAATACGCAATTAGCGAACAATCATTTCTGCTTGGGCGTGTCGGGTGTTTATGATGCTACTGGACCTACAAGCAAAGCAGGAGCAACTTTGCAATTGGCTTATCAGATAAATATGAACCGCAAGAATAAGGAGGCTTATCACGATAAAAATTCGCACTTCCTTTCGTTTGGTTTGCAGGCAAGCATTTATCAATATCGTTTAGATGGCAGCAAGTTATTGGTGAACGATTATGGCGACCCAGAGCTTTCTTTTGCCAACGCTACTAAGTTGTTTCCTGATGCTGGTTTTGGTATTTATTATCAGTACAAAAACTACTTTAATGTAGGTGTAAGTGTTCCTAATTTAGTAACGCTGGATGTAAACTATAAAAGCTCCACTACAGACGTTACGCTGCGCAAAATTCCGCACTTGTACTTTATTGCAGCAGGTAGTTATCCAATTGCACCAGAAAAGTTTTGGGTAGAGCCTGTCCTCTCGGTTCGTTGGGTAAACAATGCACCTTTACAGGCAGTGGCGGGTGTACGTCTTTCCTTTATCAAATGGTTTTGGTTAGGCTTTAATTACCGCACATCCAATGCGCTAAACCTTGAAGCTGGCGTTACGATTAAAGACAAATTGCGCATTGGTTATGTGTATGATTTTATTTTAGAATCCTATCGCCCAGATATTGGGCAAACACATGAAATTGGTGTGCAGGTTTTCTTCAATAAAACTAATGTAAATCGCAAAGGCTACTTTCCTGGCATGAGTAAAGAGAAGAATTTTTAATAGCTTCGATTACACTACTTCGCTTACAATATCAAAGAGTATAACTGAAGTATTTGCATTCTTGCTTGCCGTAATTTCTTTCAAATTTTGTAATGAAATGTTACCGATAATAAATCCTGATTCTTGATTCAAGTAGGATTCGTTTATGGAAACAAAATGCCTTTTGAATTTATGCGCATCATCCAAATCGTGTTTCAGAAATACTTTAAGTATCACATCCGAATCATTTGCTAAAGTCTCATTTGTGTTTAGCTTTTTATACTCGTAACGATAGTCATAACTTAATGCTGAAATATCTGAAAGTACGGCTGATGCAGTGGGATATGCACCTGCGCCTTTGCCAACAAAAAATTGCACATCACTGAAATATGATTTTGTTTTCACTCCATTAAACACATCATCTACCGAAAATAGCTTGTCGCTTTTATGAATGAATTTAGGTAAAACAAAAGCCTTTATTTTTCCTTTGGAAGTTTTTTCGGCATAGGCAATTAGCTTTATTTTAAGTCCTTTTTCGCGTGCATAATTCAATTCTAAATCACCAATGTTATCAATACCAACATTAAAAATATCATCAGGTTTGGTGACTACACCAAAAGCATGTGTAATTAAAATAAGCAACTTATATTTTGCATCAAAACCACCTGTGTCCAGTATTGGATTGGTTTCGGCATATCCTTTTTGTTGCGCTTGTTTTAATGCTTCGGCATAAGAAATATTTTCCTCAGATGTTTTAGTAAGAATGTAATTTGTAGAGCCGTTTACAATTCCTTCAATTGATTCTAATAAGTCGTTGTCGTAGTATTCTTCCAAATTGCGAATGATTGGAATGCTTGCGCAACAAGCCGCTTCATACAATAAAGGTACATTGTATTGTTTTTGCAATTGAAGCAATTCCTCAAAATGCTCGGCAATCATTTTTTTGTTTGCTGTTACTACAGCTTTACCTTTTTGCAGGGCAGTTTTTACTATTTCAAAAGCTGCGTCTGCATCGTCAATCAGTTCAACAACCGTATTGATTTCTGCATCATCCAAAATATCATTTTTATCAAATGTGAAGTGATGCGTAGGTATTTGCCTTTGCTTGTTTTGGTCTTTTACACAAATACGTTTGATGCTAGCTTTAAGTGCCGGAGTTTTTTGCAGTACTTCATGTAAGCCATAACCTACGCAGCCAAAGCCAAATAATCCAATGTTTAATTTGTTTCTACTCATTTTTTTGTTTTAAGTTTTTAAACAATTATTCTGTTCAAATTATTTCATCCAAAAGTTGAGGAAGACAGAAACTTGCAAAAGTGCTAAAAACAAAAAAGCTCTTCTGAATAAGTCAGAAGAGCTTTTAATATGTTGATTTTATTAACTGCTATTTTCTAACTTATCTGCCCCTACATTTCTGTTGAGTTGAATTTGGCACCTTCTTTTGCTTGTGCAAAAGGGTTGTCAAGACTTCACAGGGTCAATTCCCTCTGTCTTTCTGGATAAGAATAATTTGTAAGAACGAGCAGCGAACATAAAAATATTTGAATCAGAATAGCAAATGATTTTTATTTTATACAAAAAGTAATTTGCGTCTGATGCGCAACTACTTAACATAAACATTATGCAATAAATGTTGGTGATGTAAGCCTTAAACTTATTTTCGTTGTTCAATAAACTTCTCTCTCTATGAAAAAATTCTACGCTTTATTTTGTGGTACGGTTTCATTTTTCTCATCAACTTTTTCTCAAACAGCATTTACTCCTGGTAACATTGTAGTGCTTAGGGTTGGAACAGGTACAGGTTCTCTAACCTCTGCTGCAACGCCTGTTTTTTTAGATGAGTTTTCGACTATTACTGGGCAGTTGTTGCAGTCGGTAGCAATGCCCACAACGGTTAATGGAAATAATAGAAGATTGACATTAAGCGGCTCCGCAACTTCCGAGGGGGCTTTGACGCTTTCACCTGACAAAAAATATTTGTGTTTAGCAGGGCACGACACAACTGTAGGCGCAGCAAGCGTTGCCAATGCAAATAATATGGGTAAAACTATCGCTATTGTAAATGCCGCTGGAAGTGTGAATACTACCACAGGTATTTCTCGCGGCAGTGCATTTTATGGAACAGGGGGCAATGTTCGCGGAGCAGTAACTAACGATAGTACTAAAGTGTGGGTTTCGGGCGCAGGTGCAGGCAATTCAGGTGGCACTTTTTATCTTCCATCTGGTGCTGTTTCCACTCCGATAAAAATTAGTGCTAATCCAGATAATACCCGCGCTGTCAATATTTTTGGCGGACAGCTTTATACCTCTGCTGCTTCTGCAGGGTATTATGGTTTAAGTCAAGTTGGCACAGGTTTGCCTACCACAAGCGGGCAAACAACCACAGTACTGCCCGGCTTTCCAGGAGCAACAGCAGGCAGTTCTAATTATGCTTTTGTTTTATTTGATTTAGATGCTAATGAAACAGGCTTAGATGTTGCTTATGTGGCAGATGATAATCTTACAGGTGGTATTTTAAAATATTGCAAAGTTTTAGGCACTTGGGTGCAAAAAGGCAATATCACTTCTTCAAAATCAATACGTGGTTTGACGCTTGTAAATGCTTGTGGAAGAATCAGAGGATTTGCGACATCAGAAGACAGCGTTTATACTTTTATTGATAGTGTAGGGTACAATCAAAATCTTAAAGGTAAGCTTACTAAGTTGATTGGAAAATCTACAAATACTGTGTTTCGTGGAATTGCTTTTGCACCCAATACACCTGACCCAATTGGGTTTACTGCTAATGCTACAAACGTAAGTGATGCAAAATGTTTTGGTGTTGCAAATGGAGAAGCTACAATCAAAGCAACTGGAAGCACTGGCACGCTTACTTTTAATTGGAATGATAGTGGAACAGGTGCAACAAGAACCAACCTCGGGCAGGGAGTTTATAGTGTAACCGTAACTGATCAAGTTGGTTGCACAGCAGTTGTATCAAACATCAGCATTCAACAACCAACTGCGGTAACTCCAAGCACCGTTAAAACAAATGTTACTTGTTTTAATTTAAGCAATGGCTCGCTTGTGCCAAGCGCATCGGGCGGCTCACCAATTTATCAATATAATTGGAACACAGGAAATGGCAATAATCTTTCAGCAGGCATTTATACGCTAACTGTAACGGACTCTAAAGGCTGTACTGCCGTAAAAAAAGATACCATCACCCAACCTGCTTTGCTTACAATTTCAGCTACAAAAGGCGATGTAACTTGTGGCAGTACCAACAATGGTTTTATTAATACAGCAACAGCAGGAGGCAATGGAGGAAACACTTATCTGTGGGAGGATGCGTTTACCACCACAGTTAACAGAACCGGATTAACAGCAGGTGCGTATGCGGTTACTGTTGCAGATTCAAAAGGCTGCACTGCCGAAAGAAAAGATACTATTAATCAATCAAGCAATTTGAGTGTAACCGGAGTGGATACAAATGTGCTTTGTTATGGTGGAAACACAGGCGCTATCAATATCACAGCAACTGGTGGCAGTGGTTCTTTTACATACAATTGGGGCAATAGTGTAAGTGATGAAGACAGAACTAATTTAGGGGCCGGCTCTTACAGTGTTACAGTGTCAGATAACGGTGGATGCACCGGCACTGCTTCTTTTACAATTACGCA
>CAZKHZ010000064.1:7644-17458 GCA_964552715.1 uncultured Chitinophagaceae bacterium
CTGATTCATTAAATGTTACAGGAGTTGTTACAAACGTAACATCCTTTGGTGCTACCAATGGTGCAATCAATGTTACAGTTGCAGGCGGCACACCAAACTACGATTATGATTGGGGAAATAATGTAACCACTCAAAACCGTAGCAATATTGGTGCCGGGGTTTATACCATTACTGTTACGGATGATAAAGGCTGCACAAAGGTTAAATCGTTTACCGTATCGCAACCTTCTTCATTAGATGAGATTGGTGAATTTATTTGGGTGCAAAATTTAGGTATCGAAAATGGTTACTTACTATTTGCTATCAAAACGGAGCGCGCAGGTGATGTGAACATTACAATGGTTTCGGCAAATGGACAAGTGGTTCAAAAACAAAGTATGCAAAACGTAAGCAATCAAGTTGTAGCATTGGATGCTTCGGCAATTGCACCGGGCGTTTACATTGTTCGCTTTGATGTGGCAGGAGAAAGCATTGCTAAGCGCGTGGCAATTGTGAAGTAATTACTTTGTAAATGATTTTACAGATACTAATCCCGATAGCTATCGGGATTTTTATTTAATGGAATATTGCAGCCACATTATTGTATTGATTCGAGATGAAAACTATTCAAACACCTAAAGACTTGGGTTACTTTTTTCCGGCAGAGTTTGCGCCACAGCGCGCTATGTGGCTTTCGTGGATTCATAAAGAAGCGAGCTGGCCCGGAAAGATTGAAACAGTTTATAAACCTTATTGTGAATTTATTCGCCTTGTTGCGCAGCATCAAAAAGTGTGCATCAATGTGGCAGATGAAAAGATGAAAGCTTCCGCTATTGCGCAGCTTCAAGCCGATGGCACGCAGCTTTCAACAAATATTGAGTTCTATTTTAACCCAACAAATGATGCTTGGTGTCGCGACCACGGACCCGCTTTTTTAGTTCAGAAATCAGACAACAGAAATCAAAACACAGAAAAAGCAATTGTAGATTGGGGCTATAATGCCTGGGGAAATAAATATCCTCCCTTCGATTTAGATGATGTGATTCCGACTTTGATTGGTGGGCAATTGGGTTTGCAGGTTTTTAATCCGGGTATTGTGATGGAAGGCGGCAGTGTGGAATTTAATGGTGAGGGAACATTGCTTACTACCACTTCATGTTTGTTGAATAAAAACCGCAACCCGCATCTTTCGCAAAAGCAGATTGAACAGTATTTGATTGACTATTACGGAGTGGAGCATATTTTGTGGTTGGGCGATGGCATTTTGGGCGATGATACCGATGGGCATATTGACGACATCACGCGCTTTGTGAATAAAGACACTGTGGTAACGGTGATTGAACAAAGCAAAAGCGATGAGAATTATTTGCCATTGCAAGAGAACTTAAAGTTGTTGCAAAAGATGCGCTTGGAAAATGGTAAGCATCTAAACATTATCGAATTGCCGATGCCGAAAGCAGTGGTGTATGACGGGCAAAGGTTACCGGCTTCTTATGCCAACTTTTATATCTCGAATGAGTATGTGGTTGTTCCTGTGTTTCGCGATAAGGTGAATGATGAAAAGGCTCTGGAAATTCTGCAAAATTGCTTTGCCACGCGCAAAGTGGTGGGTATAGATTCTACCGATTTGATTTGGGGTTTGGGAAGTTTTCATTGCTTAAGCCAACAAGAACCAGCTATATAAACTGTCAAAAGTCTAAGCAAAATACATACCCTTCTAAATAAGTGTGTTTGCTAAATATTCCATATCCTAAAACTTAGGAATGTAGCCGATTTTTATGCCCCAGTTGCTGCCGAAACCCTTCCAATAATTGGTGTTGGGTTCAAGGTAAGTGGCGCGAAAAAGAAGATCTACCCTGAATATTTTAAAAATATTTTCTAAACCAAAGCCTGCTTCTATATAAGGAATGTAAGTCAGTGTTTTGAACCCAGTAGGCACCATCAACACATCGTTGTTCCTTTTACTAAAATCGCCCAGCAGGGCTTTGAAGGTGATAAACTCGCGCAACTGCAATCGCTTAATGCCTGGGATTTTATTGAGAAAAAATCCGTCAAAGTGATGGTCAACCCAAACGCTTACATATTTATCAGCAATAAACTCAAATTCGCGCATCAAGTTATAAGTAGTGTAGTCGTACAAAATGCCACCCAAGCTGCCACTATAAATAAATGCGGTAGGGTAGGGGATGCTGCCCGCCATGTAGCCCGCTTTGATGGTGTAGCGCGTGTAGCCTGCCGGAGACGAAAGCCTGTGATACATCATGGCATTGAGCTTTAAATAATTGTGCTCGCCTTCTAGCAAACCTTTGATGCCACCCGTAACCCTAAAATTAAACTGAGGATATTGTGTAATGCGCTGAAAATACCTGTAGCCAAAAGCAACATAGGTTTGCTCTTTGTAAGCATATCTAAAATCAACCCAAATTTCGGAGGTAGAAAACCTAGGCACGGGAATTATATTGCCGTCTTTATCGGGGCGGGCAAAGTCAAAAACACCCACCTCATTGTAGTAGGTTCTTTTGTCAAAAGCCATCATGGTTGAAAAACCATTGAACCAGTCTTTTTCCCACATCACATTTGCCTGGCGCACTTTCATTATACGTTGCAAAGAATTTTTGCGCAGCAGGGATATTACATTATCAAAAGTTACAAAAAGGTTTTCCTGCCCCAGCACCTCCATGTCATATTTATACATGAACTGAAACGCATTCCATTTTCTGCTTTTTGTTTTTGGAAAAATGCGAACTGTGCCATTATACTTAACTTCCTTGTCTTTCAGCCCATAGGCGGTATAACCTTCAAAGTATAAGTTTTCTGAAAAATGTTTGGTAGTACGCATCCCCAGTCTAAGCCTTATGCCTTCCACATTGTTTTTACTTACAAATTTGTAAAACCTTCCAAATTCCATAGGTCCATTAATATCGGGAATACGAAACATGGCAGTGGTAAGTACATTCAGCGTATAGTACCATTCTTTGAAGGCGCGCATTTTAGGCAGCGAATCGCTATACACATACACCAACTTTTCTTGCCGAGTAAGCGGTGAAAAGCGCAGGCTATCTAAGCGAGGTCGTGCTAAAATTCTTGCACTATCATCATAAACCACTTCGTCTTTTCCGGCAAAAACCGAATCGGGTAAATCAATATCTATCTCAATGTTTTTTCGCTCATAAGCCTTTTGAATCAGTATGGCAAACTTGTTCTTCTTACGGTTCAAACTACCAACCGCTTGAAGTGTTTCGCTTTGCTTAATCCATTGATTTTTGAGGTAAATAAAATTCTGTAGCACAGTATAATCTGCAATAAAATTGATGTTCGCTTTTTCATTAGGGCGAAACTTGAAAGTCTTGATAGCCCACGTTGCAGAATCAATCCATGCATAGCCTTTCAGCGCAATATCTTCTTTATTTTTTGAAACAAAATGCAGCTTATAACTCGTTCTACCTTCTGCGCGCACGGTATCTGTGAGGTAATAGCGATACAAAACAATCGCACCCGGAGCAAATGGCGATTGAAACGATTTGCCGGCAATCACAAACACATTGTCGTAGGTCTCAATATTTGCCAAATAAAAGTCGGTAGAGGTATTCAATGACTGATTGTCAACCCCTGTAAGAATATCGGCAAAAACTGTTCGTTTATAATCGCGAGGCTCTTTGCGGAAATAAACTTCAGCTACGCTTTCCTTAATCAAACCAGGAATAAATTTACTACTATCATCGGTGAAATCTACGTTATCGAACAAAAATTGAAACGGGCGAAAAATCCGCCAACGTAGAAATTTTGGTGGCTCGTTCAAAAGCGATGTAAGCAACTTTGTGTATTCATCGTAATGGTAAGTATTGGCTTGGTCAACCTTATTATTCGACTTGTTTTCAACCACTCGGTAGTAAACATAGTTGGCAGTAGTATCAATTACTCTCTTCCGTTTTCCAGCTTTGATGGTTACTTCACTCAAAGAAATGCCGCCTTCCTCCAATTCAACATTCACTTCCTGATATTTGCCAAAGCGAATCTTTTTAGCGTAGCGTTTGTATCCTATAAAAGAGAACACAATGCTATCTGCTTTTAGCGTAGTGCGGATGCGATAAATACCTTTGTCATCAGTGCTTGTGCCTTGCAGTTGCCCATTGAACTTTACGTTTACAAATGGTGCGGGCTCTTGCGTGCGAGCGTCATGTACCCTTCCAAAAATCTCTGTGGTTTGAGCTTGCAGGTGAATAGTGAACAACAAGAAAATTAAAGCAAAAAAGGTGCGAAGCACTTAAGAGTTGGTTTTAAACGTGCGCGAAGATAAAAAAGGGTATGATAAGGGCTGATTGCAGGTAAGAAATTGGCAAAAATAAAAAGCGCAAAGCATTGATGAAACAACGTTTTACGCTTTTGGTAGTAGCCTGTAGGGGAGTCGAACCCCTCTTGCCAGAATGAAAATCTGAAGTCCTAACCGATAGACGAACAGGCCATTTATTTTTTAACGGAGCGCAAAAGTAGCATTTCAATTTTAATAGACAATAGGTTTCGCAAAAAACTATTTTAGCGCACTAATTTTTTTGAATGAACACAGTAGATACAATAAATTTCAACGGAAAGCGTGCATTAATTCGCGTTGATTTCAATGTTCCATTAGATAAAAAAACACTTGCTGTTACCGATGATTCGCGTATAAAAGCTGCTTTACCCACCATTCAAAAAATATTGAATGATGGTGGATGCATAGTGCTGATGAGCCACCTTGGAAGACCTCTAAAGAAATTAAAGGAAGATGGAAATGTAGATTTTGAGAAACATACTTTACGCAATGTGCTTGCAAACATTAGCAGCATAATTGGAAGGGAAGTGCAGTTTGCAAGCGATTGTATAAGTGATGAAGCATTTACGCAAAGTAAAAATCTGAAAGCTGGGGAGGTGCTGTTGTTAGAGAATTTGCGCTTCCATAAAGAAGAAGAAAAGGGCGATGCCGCATTTGCTGAAAAACTTGCCAAGCATGGTGATGTATATGTAAATGATGCTTTTGGTACCGCCCACCGCGCTCATGCTTCCACTACTATTGTTGCAAATTACTTTTCTAAAGAGAATAAAGTGTTTGGCTACCTGATGGCTGCCGAGGTAAAAAATGCAGAAAAGGTTTTGCGCTCTGCCGAAAAGCCTTTTACTGCAATTGTTGGTGGTGCTAAGGTTTCTGATAAGATTCTGATAATAGAGAACCTTGTGGACATAGCTGATAACATTTTGATTGGTGGTGGAATGGCATATACTTTTTTCAAAGCGATGGGAGGCAACATCGGCAACTCGCTTTGCGAAGAAGATAAATTGGAATTAGCTGTATCGCTAATCGAAAAGGCTAAAGCGAAAGGTGTAAATTTGTTATTGCCCGAAGATAGTGTGGTGGCAGATAAGTTTGATGCCGCAGCAAATACGGCAATTGCAAATAGTAATGAAGTTGCAGAAGGTTGGATGGGTTTAGACATTGGACCTAAGGCAATTGAAAAATATAAGCAGGTAATTCTTGATTCAAAAACCATTTTGTGGAATGGTCCGATGGGTGTTTTTGAAATGGAAAAGTTTCAAACCGGCACAATTGAAATTGCAAAAGCAGTTGCCGAAACAACATCAAAGGGTGCATTTTCATTAGTGGGTGGAGGAGATTCGGTTGCTGCGGTAAATCAGTTTGGTTTGGCAGATAAGGTTAGTTATGTAAGTACAGGCGGTGGTGCCATGTTAGAATACTTTGAAGGAAAAGAATTGCCCGGTATCAAGGCGATGGAAGGATAATTGTATATTTCAAACCGAATTCAAAAAAAATTGAACGCTACACTAATTGCACATTTAGAAACTTTGCCGACAGCGCATTTGCAAACGCATTTGGCTGCTTACCCGTGGTTTACATCCTCGCGGGTTGTGCTAGCCAAAAAGAATCGCGAAGTAGAATCGTTGCAATCTGCTGCGGTTTATGTGCAAGATAGGGCTTGGTTCAAACAGTATTATGAAGCGCAGCCAGTAAAAGATTTCTTGGAAAAGATTGTTGAAAACGAATTTGTAACAAACACAATTGAGCTTGAAGCAGAAGTTGCAGATGCACAACCTGCGTTAGTTATTGAAACTCCAACAGATGTTATTCTGGTTGAGGAAATAAATTCGCAAGAAGAAATTATTGACACTCAAGCTGAAATTAGAATTGAAGACGAACCAATTCAAAAACTTGAAGAAGAAATTCCATTGCAACCCAAAAGTTTTACCGATTGGTTGCAACAATTTAGTGTTTCAAAAGATGGTAAGGTGACTGTGGCAGCATCCAAAAGCGCAAGAACTGGAGCAAAAGACGAGTTAGAGGAGTTGATACAAAGCAATATTCCTTACGAAATGATTGAGACTAAATTAGAAGCCGAAACGCACTATTCAAAAGGCTTGCAGTCGTTTATAAATGAGCAAAAGATTATTAAAAATGCAACGGTTACCGTGCCACTATTTGATGAAAATACACACTTGCCTATCACCGAAACATTCGCAAAACTTTTAGTCGCACAAAAGAAGTTTAAACAGGCAATTGTGATTTATGAGAAGTTGAGTTTGAAATTTCCGTCCAAAAGCACTTATTTCGCAGCCCTTATTAAAGAAACAGAAGAAAAAATCTAGTCTATGTATATTGTAATTACAGTGCTTATTATCATCGTTTGTGTGTTGTTATCGTTGGTTGTATTGATTCAAAACCCAAAGGGTGGTGGGCTTTCATCAACATTTGGCGGAGTTGGTCAACAAATTCTTGGTGCTCGCAGAAGCTCTGATGTAGTTGAGAAAGCAACTTGGACTTTAGCAGTTCTACTTTTAGTATTCAGTGTGGGGTCTGCATTTTTTATTGATAAACGTGCTGCTGTTAAATCAGAAACTAAAACAGAAAAGAGCGAAGTTGAATCACAATTAGGCAATCAACCATTAGGTGGTGGTTTGCCAGGTGGTTTAAATGCACCTGCGGGTACAGAAGGTCAAGTATCCCCGGCTGCTGATCAACAACCAGTTGCTCCTGTTACTCAACCATAATTTGTTACCAAAGAATAAAAGAAGAGGCAACACTATGTTGCCTTTTTGTTTTTTATGTCGCATCAACATCACGAGCATTCTCACTATCACTATCACGCTAACGAACGCAGCACAAAAATAGTTGTGTTGATTTCTGTGGTGGCTATGTTCTTAGAGTTATCGGTAGGTTACACAACCAACTCGGTAGTACTCTTGATTGATGGCTGGCACATGCTTTCACACGTTTTAGTATTACTATTAGCATGGGGTGCATATCTCTATATTCGGTTAAGAAAAAGAGAATTAACCCAAGCAAAAGAACACCGAGTTTTGGGTTTGAGCGGCTTTGCAAGTGCTATGATTCTTTTGATCATCACTTTGCTGATGATGAGGGAAGCAATTGAAAACTTTGCCAATCCCCAAATTTCAGTTTCATGGGAATCATTTGCTGTTGCGGGTTTTGGCTTATTGGTAAATGGCATTAGTGCTTATGTATTGCACCGCGAGGAAGAAAAAATGGATGCGAGTTTGTATGCTGCATACATTCATGTATTGTCTGATGTGATACTAAGTATGTTTGCTATTATTGCGCTTACAGGAGTTTATTTTGCCGACCTTAAATGGCTCGACCCACTTTTTGGAATCATAGGAAGTTTGGTTATACTCAATTGGAGTATCGGTTTAATTCGCAAATCGTGGAAGGAGGTTTTGAAATAAAAATATAGTGACTTTTTAAATAGCAAAAATGTATAAATTTATTACGCTTCTATTATTCTTTTCAGTTGTTTTTGGCAATCAAACTTTCTCTCAGAAACGGATAATAAATGGCGCACCAGTTTCACCTCCTGCATTGGAATGGTTGGCTGGATTATCCAATTCAACAGCCCCTGCCGATCACTTTTGTGGAGGCTCTTTAATTGCTCCGCAATGGGTGGTTACTGCCGCACATTGTGTGCAAGGTGAAACACCGCAAACAATGAAAGTTTTCTTCAAAGCATATTATTTAAGTAATCCAGAAACAGGTTACTTGTCGGTGGAGGTGGATAGTATTTTCCCTCATCCTGATTTTGATGATTTTACGTTCAACAACGATGTAGCATTAGTCAAACTAAAAACCCCTGCTACAGGAATTAACCCAATTAAGTTGATGAAACCCACCGAGGCATCTTTAGTAGCTCCGGGTAAAAGTCAAATAGCCGCTGGATGGGGATTAACTAGTAATTTAGGTTTTACCGCTTCTGATACTTTATTAAACACTACAGTGCCAATTGTGGCTACAGCAACTTGTAATGCAGCCAATGCTTATAATGGAGAAATAACATCAAATATGTTGTGTGCAGGATTTATGGATGGCGGCTCAGACGCCTGCCAAGGCGATAGCGGTGGACCGCTTTTTACTACAGACAACTCCAATAACCAAGTACTTACAGGTGTGGTAAGTTGGGGCGAAGGTTGCGCAGAACCTAACTTTCCAGGTGTTTACACCAAGTTAGCAAACTACTATGATTGGATTACAGACAAAACAGGAGTACTTTCTTCTTTAAATGAAATCAAAGAACTGCTAAATGTTTCAACATACTACAAAGACAATTCAATATTTGTTGCATCCCAAAACGGTTTTCAATCCATAGAAATTTTTGATTTGCAAGGCAGGTTGGTTAGCAAAACACATTATCCTGATGTTCAGCATCAAGCGCAAGTTCCAGAGTTAAATCTTTCAGGCTTTTATTTTATTAGTGTTAGAAATGGCGTTAAGTTTGCCACCTCAAAAATAATTTGTAACTAATGCACACCAACTTCTCTCGTTTCTTTATCGCTTTCATAACCTTGCTTATTAGCAATTGCTATTTTGTAAATGCTCAAAATTTTTTAGGTAAAGATTGGGTTGTGGATAGTACTCAAAAAATTCAGTACCAAAAAAGGATAGTAGCAATAAGTAGCGGCACTTGGCATCCACAAAAAGACGACCTCGCTTTTCAAATTTCTAAAGCAAGTTTTACTGGAAAGAAAAACAAGGAAATAGCTGTAACGGTTAAGTATGGTGGTGGCTGCAAAATGCACCGCTTTCAATTAGTGCGCCCGGTTCAGTCCTCAAAAGAAACACTACAATTATATTTAGTGCACGAATCCAACAATGATTTGTGCAAAGCATTTGTTGCAAATGACATGCGTTTCAATGCTAAAACCTTAAAGGTAAAAAAGGGCGTAAAAAGTATTCTTATCAACGATTTTAAACTGAAGTAATGAAGGAAAAAACGGTACTTGAATTAAAGCAGATGTTGGATGACAAAGAAGATTTCCAACTCATAGATGTACGCGAACAAGATGAATTTGATATCTGCAATTTGAATGGCGAGCTTATCCCTATGAATGATGTGCCTAATCATATTGACAAAATTGCACGTGATAAAACAGTAGTTGTACATTGCCGCAGTGGCGCACGTAGCGGTCGTATAGTTGACTTTTTAGAAAGCGCGCATGGCTACAATAATCTCTACAATCTAAAAGGCGGTATTCTTGCTTGGGCTGATGAGATAGATACTGCAATGCCTAAGTACTAAATTTGTCCATACAATATAAGTTAATAAGCATTAGTGGCACGTTGTATTTGAACTCCTTGACAATTAATAAATTGGAAAGGAGTTTTAAAAAACTATATTTGCAGCCGCTTAGAAATAAGCTGGTAAACATCGCGGGGTGGAGCAGTTGGTAGCTCGTTGGGCTCATAACCCAAAGGTCACAGGTTCGAGTCCTGTCCCCGCAACAAAAAAAGCCTCTGAACAATCAGGGGCTTTTTCTTTGGAGAAACCTTGAGTGTTTA
>CAZKHZ010000065.1:0-8579 GCA_964552715.1 uncultured Chitinophagaceae bacterium
AACCAGGTTATGTTGCATATCATACAGCAAGCGGTGAATTGTGGGTTTCTGATGCTACCAACGGAAAAATTGTTTACTATACGCTAAGTGGTGGTGTTTGGACTTTGCAGAGTAACATCACAACGGGTGCAGATGCTCACGCAATAGCATTTAACAACGCTGGGTCAAAAGCATATGTTACCAATCAAGGTGCAGGAAATATTTCTGTAATTGATGTGGCTACACACACCGTTTCTCAAACAATTGCAGTAGGCACAAAGCCCAATGGGATTGCAATAAAACAATAAATGAACATATACAAGCATCATAATAGCGACAATGGTTTACAAGCACGACAGAAAGAACGCCTACCGCTAACAGCACCTACAAAAAATTGGCGGTTCAGTGGTTAAATGATCCCGATAGCTATCGGGATTGTGCTTCGTATCATCCCGATAATTATCGGGAGTGGTGGCAGAAAGCTTAGTGCTTCCCTGCCTGCCGGCAGGCAGGGAAATCGCCAACTTCTTTTAGCTGCAAACCGTCAGGCTGTGAAGAAACTCACTTTTTAGGTTCAAAAAGTCAAAATCGGCTTTGGGGGATGTTGTAAAAATTGATGAGAGGCGATTGTGGCGGTGTGTTTTTTAGGCAGCTATTTTCAGTTGATAATTTTGATGGAGGTAAAAGGGTGCTTATGCTTTCAATTATTTTTGTAGCTAAGTTTTGAAGTGATTTGTGAGGATAGTATTTTCACATTATTACGTTGTGCAAAATTTGAAAAACCATGAGAAAAAAGGAAATATCGCCAGGAAGCATTCTTCAACGAATTTATTTGAAAGAAAGACTAAAACAACATACATCCATAAAAACATTTATCGAAATTGGTTCTGGCACTGGTTATCTCTCTAATTTGCTCCTTTCAAAAGGATATACCGGGCTTGGTTTTGATTTGAATAAAGAGTCGTGTAATGCAAATAGCGCGTTTAATAAAAAATATATTGACAAAAACCATTACGAAATCAGAAACGATAATTATTTGAATATGAATTCGATATTGAAATATGACCTTATCATCTCCTCTATGGTTCTTGAGCATTTGAATGAAGACGATTTAAACAAATATTTTTCAAAGTCGTTGGAGTTGCTATCTGATAATGGGGTGCTGATTTCCTTTGTTCCAGCTTGGATGGATTATTGGGGTATTGAAGATGAAATAGCAGGTCATTTTAAACGATATACATTCAATTGTTTTGAAAATATTGCAACACAAATGTCCTATTCAATTATCAAATGCGATGGGCTGACATTTCCTATTTCTAACCTTCTATTCCCTGTAAGTAATTATTTAGTAAAACGAGCAGAGTCTTCAAAATTAAAACTCAGTAAACAGGAACAAACAGTCCTTTCAAGCAATAGGAAAATATTGATGAAGACTGACTTTCCAAGTGTATTTAATCTATTACTTAATGAGTTTACGATGTATCCATTTCATCTATTGCAAAAGCTATTTAGCAAAAACAAAAAATCAATGATTATCTATTGTGAAATGAAAAAAGCTTTACATAATAAATGAGCCTAGCCCACTCCAACCAAGTATTTATTACTTGGCAGCAATATCTCGCTTGCATACGATGCTACAACAAGCATTAGATTCAACTTCCTCCGCGGCTGTTATTTGTTTAAACGGGTTAAAACATTGTCAAAAAAAACAAAAGGGATGCGCTTGAAAAGCGCATCCCTTTTAATAGTAACAACAGAAATAAAAATAGCTAAGTGCTATAATTTATTAGAATCCTATACTAAGCCCAATAGCACCAAATAGTCTTTGTGACCTTCCCTTCTTATCAAAACTGAAGGGATTGCCTGCTGCATCTACGGAAGTCACCGTAGTTTGCCAACGATTGCTGCGCCAATTTGCATTTAAGTTAAGGGCAAAGCTTGCTCTTCCTCTAGAATACATTTTTACACCAAAACCTGCAGAGGCTGTCAATCCACCATATCTTTTGTTGCCATTCGGATTGCTTACAAACGGATTGGTGGGATGAAAAGCATAACCTGCTTCCACAAAGTAATAAGGCGTTATACGCTTTTTCAAAATCTCTCCAGAGTATTGCACATACAAAGGGATATAGAGCCCGTCATTTACATTCGTGTTGTTGAAGATTCCTTTGCCCGTGCTAAATTTAGTATCGAAAGAAACCGCATCAAAGCCCACGCCTAATCCTAGAAAACCAAATTGCCCAAATTTATATCCTCGCACAAATCGAAGTCCTATGTTATTGTAACCAGGTCTAAATTCAACGCTGCCAAAAAATCTGCGTTTCCTTAAATATATTGGCACGGTAGAGGTGTCGCGTTGGCGATTAAAGAAGTCGGGACCCATCATTCGATTGTTATTGCCAGAATAGTAATCGCTATTTACGGCTGTGGGTGTAGCATATTTTTTCTCCTTGGTTATCTTTTCTACGTCAGCCAGCGGCACAGCAATAATACTGCCTCCCGCAATTTCAATTTTATAGCTGGCGTTAGGCACTTGTTCTACAACCAGACCGCGATAGATACTTCCGTTTTTCAGATAGATTACATCTTCCATGTTGTTTTGCGCAAAGGATGTGGATCCGAATAGAAGTAAAAAAGAAAACAATATTAATTTGAAGTTTTTCATAGATTTAATTTTAGATGATTTTAATGATTACTACAATAATACAACCGATGAAAAGGTTCGCTTTGTAACATTTGTTACATATCTTATTGATGAGTATCATCTTCTAATATATTAACTGTAATACAACATTCCATCCACAGCAAACGCTCGCTTGTAGGGTGCTGTGTTGATGAAATAGATAAAACTTCAAAGCATAAGAATAGCCTCAGTCGTAAATGGTATATTCAACATGCTATCGTAAAAAATGTTGCGGATTAAAGTTCACAGCAAAGGTTTTGCACATGCCTCAGTTTTTAATCTTTGCTAATTGCTTACAGCCTATTAATTTATCAATTCTCTGCCCGCACGAATCTTGTCAATCTCCGTTTGCCGTTTGCATCTACCGTAGCTATAAAATAAACACCTTGCGGCAACATAGCCACCTGAATATTTATTTGGTTGGAAACATGGAGATACCTTTGTTGCAATAGCACCTCGCCCATAGCATTAAAAACTTCGACAGATATTATCGGCTGCTGCTGCTGCACGGAGAGTTCACTGCCTGTAGGATTAGGAAATACACTTAGATAAGTAAGCCCTTCGTTTCCCTCATTAATTGCCGAAATACCCGAGACCCCCAGCACCTCCACATCATCAAAATAAAAACCATCAAAATTGACAGCCTGGTCGGCAACCAACCTAAAACGAATCTTTATTTTCTGATTCAGATAATCATCTAGTGGCATCACTTCCTTCACCCATCCATTCAAAAAATCACCGTCATAAATCGGCTTATCTTGTAACTGAAATGCAGTGCCGCTTCGTGTATATTTTCCGCACAAAGGCGTCCAGCTAGCACCATTATTTTTTGAAACTTCCACCACCACAAAATCATAATCTTGCTCTAGTTGCCACTTGGCATAAAAAGACAAAACTGGCGACTCTGCATTATTCAAATCAATCTCATTCAACAGCGTAATTGTGTTGGTTTCATCATCATTGTAATTTCCAAAACGGCTGTCGGTAATTGAAAATGAAGGCGAGTAATAAGTAAGGTTTGTTGCATTCCAACCACCCGCAGAAGCCTGCCAGCTTAATAAATTATCAGTTCCAATTGCTACCTTCTTTGAAGTGTTGTTGTAAACAATCGAAATAGTATCTGTTTCATCATACAATTCGTTATTCACTTTTAGTAAGTATCTGAAAGTCTGCCCAGCCTGTATGGTAGGGTTTAAAGTATATTCTATGGAATCGTCAACACTTTGTAGCAAACTTAAATTCTGATACACCCTAGCATTACCCACTGCGCTAATCCAATTATCCAAAGCACTTATTGAAACAGTGAAAGAGCCACCGTTGGCTAAGCCAAGCCTTTGCAAATGATAAGCGGCTTGGTTATTTAAGGATGCTACAATACCAGCCGACTTGCTTTGAGCCCGCGCATATTTCAAAAGCAGTTTTGCTGCATCCAGATTTGCATACAAGTTGTCTTGACATATTCCTTCAATTTCATTTGCTGGTGGGTAAAATCCAAACTCCACATTGCCTGCTTCGGGCGTTAAGGCAAAGGTTTTATTTTTAGTTGTTTGCTCACCATAAATCCAATCATCCGAATCGCCATTTACAACGTAACCAACTGTCTGGTCGCCCGTGCCATATTTATATTGATTAAAGCGTGTCAAAAAATCTCCGTAGGCATCAAACAAAGTAGAGTCAGGTGTCTTAAACGAAGCCTCAAAACCCCATGGGTAAATCACCAAATTGCCATAAGTGTGATAATTGAGGTTGATTAAAAACTGATGCTCGTTACAAAGCCACTCAATCGCTTTTGTTTCAGGTTCCGAAAAACCAGCGCTACCTCTATATACATCACTTGAAGTTTGGTCGCTACTGCCCGTATTATCATAGCCCCAGTAGTATGCATAGTTTCGGTTTAAATCTACCCCAAAAGTGCCGTCCTTATTGTCGCGCCTATTTTTGCGCCACATCCCGCCACCGTTCGGGTTACTTGTTTGATTGAGTATGTACCCGTCAGGATTTAAACAAGGCACAAAATACATTTCGGTATTGTCAACCACTGCTTTTACTTGCGCATCAGTTGCATAATGCTCAAGCAAATACCACATGTAATAAACCAATTGCGAAATGCTTGCTGGCTCGCGCGCATGATGCAAGGCAGTGTACAAAACCTGTGGCTTTGAAGTTTGATTTGAATCAGGGCGATTGGAAATTCTAAGATGATATATCGGACGCCCTTCAATAGATTTGAATGTATCAATTTGCTGCTTCGCAGAAATTAAATCAGGATACAACAAACGCATCGAATCAAGAATATTTAGCAAATCCTGATAGGTATAATATCCAGCATAAGTACCCAAACGAAAGTGAGCAGGCTTAATCGGCAGGCTTAATCCTGCGTTTACACAAACCGTGTTTGCTTTTTTTTTACCTGTTTTTGACGAAGATGAATTTTGCTCGCTATAATGCTTTTGAACATCTTTAATCAATACCTCTACAGCAAAGCCTGCCTGCTGCAAATGCGCAAGGTCACTAGCAGAAAAATCTGAAGTAAAGCTTACACCTTTTTTATAATCCCCATGGTCAACAGCTACACCCAGCCTTTGAATATCCTGTATCGTTTTATCGGGGGCAAGCAATACCTTTGCACGCGAATACTGCTCGGTTTGGCAATATAGTTGTAGCGAAAACACTATTAATAGCAGAGAGAATATCTTATTCATTCGGTAAATTAAAAAATGAAGGTAATGGATTTTATATGCCTTATCCGCTTACTAGTTTTTGTACAGCTAAAATAAAAACTAAAGATACATACAACCAAGAAGCAGCGCTATCTCAACACATACCTTATGCCAAAGTAGCCCCTGGTGCCTTGGTTGGGCGCGTAGTTGTAAGTAGCGTCAAACACCAAACCATCAGCATTAGGGTTCCTTCCAAATGGATCATTGGGGCGAAGTATCGGCTGTGGCGGGCGCACGTTGAAGATGTTGTTGATACCTGCAAAAATCTCAACGCCTTTCTTGAATCGCTTAGTGCATTGAACATTCTGAATAGTGTACCAAGGTGAATATTCGTTGCGCGGGTCATTCTCTTGCACGTTCATGCGCATAGGCGAGTTTAAAAGTCCGTTCCAGTCAATAGTTACACCAACTTTTGCAAAGGTATATTGAATACCAAACACGGCATTAAGGTATGGTGAATTCCTTGGTCGCTCAATATCCCATGTTTCTTCACCATCTTCTTTTTCAAACATAAAATTGCCCAATACATTCACCCCCATATTCAGCTTCAACGGAATGGTAAACTCCACATCTGCCATCATGTTCAAGCCAAAGTTCATACCTAAGGCATTTTCGTTTTCATAACGCACCACATTGTTATCAAAATCAATCTCCGGCTCCACCATGTTTTGAATAAAAGTGTAAAACAACCTCGACTCAATCATCGCCTGCACTTTGTTGGTTTTTACTTTTCGTATGTAGTCAATATGCGTACCATAAGCCGTTTCAATTTTAAGATTCTCGCTTACTTCAATTCTTCTTCCGCTGGTAAATGCATACTTGTCATCTATAAACGCAGTAGGTGTGCGGTAGCCTGTGCCTATACCAAAGCGCACTTCGTTCTTCTTTTTGCTATCCATCCACTTGTAATCAAAGCGTGGTGCAAAAGCTACGTTGGTAAAGTAAGTATTGTATTCTATACGCAAGCCCACTAGCACTTCATTGTTCTCATTAAAGTGAATCATATCTTGCAAAAACAAAGCCGGGAATTGATTAACTATTGGCTTGTTTCTATTTTTGCCATCGGTGGTGTCTTGTGTGGTAAGCAGGTTGTCATCATACCAGTTAAAGCGATATACCAAGCCTATCAACAGGTCGCTTATCTTTCTAATCTTATAATCATAGGTCATTTGCAGATATCCATTGCGCTCGGTGTTGCGGAACTTAGTAAGCCCATAAGTGGCATCGCTGTTATGATTACTAAAACCGAACATCAGGTTTACATCTGCAGTTGCAATAGGTAGTATAAAGTTTCCCATCAATTCAACTCGGTTGGTAATGATGCTTTCGGCATAACGTTCATCAGTACCGCGCATACTTTTTTTGAACTGCATTTCGCCTCCAGTGCGTTGTTCCCAAAGGTACCGCCCAAAAACGCTCGAAGACTTTTGATATTTATTTCTGAACGACCATTTATTGAACAATGCTACGCGGTTCTGCAATGGTATGTCCATGAAATTATCCTTGTTGAAATCCCAACGGTAGTTCATGTTATATACGCTTGCACTAAACAAACCATTTGCCTTGCCTTCTTTGAAACAAGCGGCTACATCAAGGCTGTTTTCTAAATAGGAAGAAAGGCGTGCGTCCACAGCTACCTTTGCTCCGCGCGCGGGGTTGATGGTAATAACATTTAATACTCCGGCTATGGCTTCAGTTCCATACAAAGTGCTTGAAGGACCTTTAATAACCTCAATTCTATCAATTATACTCATCGGAATGCCCATCAAACCATAAAGATTGCCTGTGCCTCCGGTAATAGGCGCACCATCCAACATTACAAGGGCGTAGGTTCCTTCCATACCATTGATTTCTATATCAGCCGCGCCATCTACACCGCCATCAATATTAGCCTGCAAGCCGCTAATCATACGTATGGCATCCTGCAAATTGTAAACGTTATTCGTTTTGAAATAATCAGCGGTGTATATTTCTACAGGTATGGCAAAATTCTCTCTCCGCAGCTCCTTGTATGTTCCAGTTATGATGGTTTCTTTTAGATTAAAAGTATCAAGCAGCGTTTGTGCGGTAGATTGCAAAACCATAAAGTTCAGCAACGCAACAATTGAAATAACGATTGTCCTATTGATGTGCAATACACTTTTGAATAGTATTTCACTGCGTTGCATGATTGGCGAATCTATAAAATTCATCAAAACAACAATTGGATAATCAGAAGATGGTGAGGGGACGAGGGTCGTTAGCAGCCGTTCCTCGTTATTCGTGCTAAGTCCCATTTCCAATCCATCGTAAAAACAATACATTCGCCTGCTTTTTTAAAACAGAATAAAATGAAAACAACATCTCTTACTGATACTCATGTTGCTCTTGGCGCAAAGATGGCAGAGTTTGCAGGATACAACATGCCTATACTTTACAGTGGTTTAGTTAACGAACACAAACATGTGCGAGATAGCGTTGGTGTGTTTGACGTCAGCCACATGGGCGAATTTATTTTGCGTGGCGAAAAGGCTTTAGACCTGATACAATTGGTTACTTCAAATGATGCTTCAAAACTTGCCGATGGCAAAGTACAATATAGTTGCCTGCCAAACGATAAAGGCGGCATAGTAGATGACCTTTTAGTGTATCGTTGGAACGCTAACGAATACTATTTGGTAGTAAATGCTTCTAATATCGAAAAAGATTGGAACTGGATTAAACAACACAATACTTTTGGAGTAGAAATGGAAAATATTTCCGACCAGTTGAGTTTGTTGGCAGTGCAGGGTCCCAATGCGATTCATGTGGTGCAAAAACTTACAGATGTAAATCTTTCAGACATTCCTTATTACAGCTTTGCCAAAGGTACAGTTGCAGGACTTCAAGATGTAATCATCAGCAACACGGGCTACACCGGCTCGGGCGGCTTTGAGTTATATGTGTGGAACAAAGATGCCAAAGCATTATGGGATGCATTGTTTGAAGCAGGAAAAGAATACGGCATTCTGCCTTGTGGCTTAGGCTGCCGCGACACGCTGCGCCTCGAAAAAGGTTTTTGTTTGTATGGAAATGACATTAATGATACCACATCACCCATCGAGGCGGGGCTAGGCTGGATAACAAAATTCGGCAAGCACTTTATCAACGAAGCCTATCACAAAGAGCTTAAAGAAAAAGGTGTAGAGCGCAAGTTAGTGGGTTTTGAAATGATAGAT
>CAZKHZ010000065.1:8589-17177 GCA_964552715.1 uncultured Chitinophagaceae bacterium
CGTCAGCATTATGCTTTAAAAGATGCAGCAGGCAATACCATTGGCGAAGTTACATCAGGCACGCACTCGCCATCTTTAAACAAGGCTATAGGAATGGGTTATGTGGCTACAGCACATAGCAATGTTGGCAGCGAGATATTTGTAGAAGTGCGCGATAAACAGCTTAAAGCTAAGGTTGTAAAAACGCCTTTTTTATAATTCATCTTGTTGTTAATCAAAATACAATCCTTTGCAAATCCTCGGGTACATCAATGGATATACTTTCAAGTTCCGTTAGCGCAACTTTAACTTTGTAGCCTTGTTGAAGCCATCTTAGTTGCTCCAACATTTCCGCAGCTTCCAAACTTGATTCTTTAAGCTGCACAACTTGCAGCAAAACATCTTTTTTAAAGGCATAAATGCCTATGTGTTTATGAAAAACATGGCTGCTTTCATTTCTGTAAAAAGGAATAGCACTGCGACTAAAGTAAAGTGCATTAAAGTGATGGTCGAAAACAACTTTTACAATGCTGCTTTTGGCAAAATCTTCGGCATTGTCTTGAAGTTTGGCAAGGGTAGCAATCTGCACAGCATTATCCGCAAAGCAAGCTACCAACAGATTGATTTGTTCGGGTTTAATAAAAGGCTCATCACCTTGAATATTAATAATCACATCCGCATCTAAGTTTGTAGCCACCTCGGCAATCCGCTCAGTGCCGTTGCTATGCGCTGATGAAGTCATCACCACCTTGCCTCCAAATTGCTTTACTGCATCTTCAATGCGCACATCATCTGTGGCAACTATCACATCCTGTAAATTTGCTTTCAAAGCCTGCTCATACACGCGCTGAATCATTGTCTTGCCGCCAATATCCACTAAAGGTTTACCAGGAAAACGCGATGAAGCATATCGCGCAGGAATGATGCCTACAACTTTCATATAACTGCTACCACTAAGTAGTTACCTTGAATCTTTAAAACCTTCACCATAGTATCTTTTGAAATAAAATCGCCTTCCGAAATTACTTCGTGACGAGCATTTTCAAAAGTAGCCTTACCAGCAGGGCGAAGGTCGGTGATGGTAATACCTTCGCTACCAATTAAGTGCACTAGTGTATTTTCTTGCACAGAAAAACCCTTTTTAGAAGATAAGTTTTCGGTAGGAGCAAGGCGTTTAAAGAATGATGAACCAAACATTTTTTTACTGAATGAGATGATGATGATAAGTGGGGCAATCATAGCAATAGTTACCATCAAAAACGAACGCCCAATGTCATTACTTGAAACAGGGCTAAAGTCAAAGTCCACATTGCGCACCAAAGCAAGCGTCAATCCACCAATAGTTAATGCAATACCGATTATACCCGCAACGCCAAAGCCTGGTATCACAAATATTTCCATCAATAGCAACACAATACCTATGATAAAAGCGAGAATTTCCCAGTTTGCCGCCAAGCCCTCAAGGTACAATGGAGCAAAATAACACATAGCTGCCACCACACTCACCGCAATGGGAAACAAAGTGCCCGGAGCCTTGAATTCAAAGTACAACCCGCCAAAAATCAACAATAAAAACACGCCCGATATGGCAGGGTTCACCAACCATATAATCACTGTTTCCACCCAACTTGATTGATGATTCTCTATGTCTGGTGAACCGCTCAACAACTTTACCACTTCATTTACACTTTCTGCTTTGCCATTGCAGAAGCCATACTTCAAAGCCTCTTCGGTGGTAAGAGTTACAATTTTCCCTTTCTCCTTAATGCCGTCTATCACCAGGTTTTCGTCCGTCATGCCTTCGGCAATCAAAGGATTGCGTCCAGTTTCTTCGGCTGTAGCACGCATCTTTTTGCGCATATAGCTTTGATATTTTTCAGGCATTAATTCGCCCGAGCCATTCACCACACTTGCCGCGCCTATGGTTGCCCCCGAAGCCATGTAAATACTATCGCAGGCAATTGAAATCAAAGCCCCTGCGCTTGCTGCATTGTTGCGAATAAATACCACCGTTGTAATCTTAGTTTTTAATAAAGCTGTGCGGATTTTATCTGCATCATCCACCAAGCCACCATAAGTGTCCATGTCAATCAATAAATACTTTGCCTTTCGGGCTTCTGCCTGTGCAATTCCGCTTTCAACCAAGCGGGTTACAGACGGAGAAATCTCTGACTTGATGTTGATGCGGTAAACAATGTTTGCAGCATTGGTGTGTAGTGAAATACACAGCAAAATAAAAGTAGTTGCTAAGAATGAAAAGAAACGTTGCATGGTATATTTTCTTAAAAGTACATTTGTATAAATTCAGGATTTGAACATCAATACACATTGCAACGTAAAAGTTATAATGTTGATTTGACACCCCTCCTTTATTGTTTGTAAAAGAATAAATTTTATGCAGATGAAGCAATTGTTTTTTATGGCTTTTTTGTTTAGTATGCTTCTATTGAATGCACAACAAAAAGACTGCCATCTTCATACCGTTCAACCGGGCGAGGGTATTTATTCATTATCACGTTTATATACTACCAAGCCAGCACACATCATGTCTGTAAATACTGAAATAGGGAAAGAAATGCAAATTAAGGTTGGTCAAAAATTATGCATCCCTAAAAGCCATTCTGTGATTCCTCCCGAACAGGTTTTAGAAGCTAGTAAGATTTTACAATACGAAAAACTGCACCCGACTAAAACAACATCAAATCAGGGCAATCTAACTAAACAGGGCGACCTTTGGATACATACAGTTCATAAGAGCGAAACGTTCTATGGCATTTGCAAACTCTATCAGGTGTTGGCTTATGATATGATAGCTACCAATAACTTGCCAAATACTATCCTTGGCGAAAATCAAAAGTTGCTACTGCCACCTACTGCTATCATTCCTAATCAAGCAACAAGCACAAAACCAGAAGTTTCCGCGTTAGTTGAAATGACAAACACAGCTTCAGCCGAAATAAAAACAACAATTAAAAAACCTGAAGCACCTAAAACCAAAAAAGATGTGGTAAACAATACCCCAATTAAACCCGAAGACAAAAAGAAGGAGGCAAAACCAATTGATGCACCAAAAGTTACTGATGAAGTAAAGCCTATAACCTCACCATCAACCATAAAAGGAAACACACACACTGTTCAAAAAGGAGAAACTTATTATAGCATCACTATTAAGTATGGGTTAAAATCAGATGACATAAAAACATTCAATAAGCTCGCTTCAACCGATTTAAAACTTGGGCAAACAATCCTTATTGCCAATCCAAATGTTGCCACAAAGCAGCAAGAAGAAGAAGGAATTCCTGCCAATGCACACATCATTGATATTTCTAAAGAGGTAGCAAAGAGAGAAGCTGCAAAATTAGCCGAGCCTGCAATTATCGAAGCTAGTGTTTCAAAGAAAAAAGAACCTACACCCGCCAAACAAAAAGCTGTAAAAACTAAGCCCGAACAACCTGTTGTAATTAAGGAAGAGCTAGCAATTGCTGAAAAAGAGGTAAAACAACCTGAGGTAGTAGTTGAATCAAAACCTTTAGAGGTAAAGAAAACTGATGTAGTAGTTGAAGCAAAACCAATAGAAGTAAAACAACCTGAGGTAGTGGTTGAAGCAAAAGTAACGGAGGTAAAACAAGCTGAGATAGTAGTTGAAGCAAAACCAACAGAGGTAAAACAAGCTGAGGTATTAGTTGAAGCAAAACCAACAGAAGTAAAACAACCTGAGGCAGTAGTTGAAGCAAAACCAATGGAAGTAAAACAAGCTGATGTAGTAGCAAATGAAGTTCCAAAACCAGCACTCACGCTCTCTGCAAAACCTGTTTTAAGTTTTTCAGAAGAGTATGGAAACAGCTACAATAAACTGTCGGGTAGCAACAACTATAAGATCCAAAAAACAAGAGGAGTGGCTGAATACACAGATGCAATTACTGGCAACGAATACTTGGTGTATTGCAATGCCGCAGAACCCGGAAGCATCATTAAAGTAACTAACTTAATGAGCAAACAATCTGCTTATGTAAAAGTAATGGGCGGTATTTCAACTACAGAAAATACAAACAACGTATCAATGAAAGTGTCTAAAAAACTTGCGCAGCAATTGCAGGTGTTGGACAACATATTTTTAGTGGAAGTAAGCAGCCTTGCTAAAAATTAAATCATTCTTTTGCCTTCTATATATATGAAGACAACACTCTCCGTTGCATTTGCAATTCTCTTTACTCATTTTCTATTCGCTCAATATCCACTTTATTTGGGCAAGCCTGTTTTTCATGGTGCCGAGAGGGTAGGTAATTATCCAAACACCTTTTTTCTGCATACAGTTCCTGCAACTGGCGAGCGACCAATTACATTTTCGGCAAAAGGACTGCCACAAGGGCTTTTATTGAATGCATCCACAGGTATTATCACTGGAACTGCACCTACAAAAGGTGTTTATGAAGTAAGTATTACTGCATCCAACAATGCAGGCACAACTTCTACCAATATTACCTTGCACATTGGTGGCAAACTCGCCCTCACTCCGCCCATGGGTTGGAATAGTTGGAACGTTTTTGCTTGGGATATTGATGAAAAAACAATTAGAGAAATTGCCGATGCAATGGTAAGCACTGGCATGCGCGACATTGGTTATCAATACATCAACATTGATGACTTTTGGCATGATGAAAGCCGCGATAAAGACGGAAAACCTGTGGTGGACCCAAAGAAATTTCCAAGCGGCATGAAAGCACTTTCAGATTATGTGCATAGCAAGGGCTTGAAATTGGGTATATATTCTTGTGCAGGTAAACTTACTTGTGGCGAAAAGTTTGGCGGCTATACTTATGAAGCAATAGATGCCAAAACTTATGCAGAATGGGGCATTGACTTGCTGAAATATGATTACTGCTATGCTCCATTGGGGCAAAAAGAAGCCATCAACAGATACCAAACAATGGGACTTGCCTTAGAAAAGAGTGGTCGTTCCATTGTATTCAGTGTATGCGAATGGGGTTTGCGCAAACCTTGGAAGTGGGCAGCACAAAAGGCACACGGACAATACTGGCGCACCACTCCCGATATATTTGATTATTGGAAAGGATGGCATCCTTGGCAAAAAAGTTTCATGAGCATCCTTAAATTTCAGAAAGGTTTAGAAAAGTATGCAGCACCCGGCAGGTGGAACGACCCTGATATGCTCACAGTGGGCAATTATGGCACAGGCAAGGCTACTTCTGCCAAAGGAAAATACAATGGCATGACCGATACGCAATATCAAAGCCACTTTGCCGTATGGTGTTTGTTGAATGCGCCTTTATTAAGCAGTTGCGATTTGCGGAGCATGAACACAGCAACCAAAAACATCTTGCTCAATGCCGCACTAACCGATTTGAATCAAGATGTAATGGGCAATCAAGCTACACTTGTTTACAACAAGAAAGGCATTAGGGTGTATAAGAAAGAACTAAAGGATGAAGGCTTTGCTGTAGCCTTTTTAAATACTACCAACAAAAAGAAACCATTGCCCGATTATGAAAAAGTTGGCTTGTATCACTACGATTTTGATGGAAAGAAAGGCTTCGACCCAATCAACTTAAAGCAAGTTGATAATATTCCCGTAAACATTGAACCCTACGAAACGGTTGTAAGGGTTTACAGATATTAAATGCTGCTTAATTATCAGCCTGCAAAGTTTACATTTGCGCTCTTTATTAAGAATTTCAGTTAACATAGCCCGATGATACAAATAGGCACTCAGCCATTATCGCAACAAGATATTTTTCAAGTTCTATTTGAAGGACAAAAGGTCGTGTTGAGTGAAACGATATTGAAAAAGGCAGAGAAGAACTTCTACTTCCTGCGCAACTTCTCTTCCGACAAGGTCATTTACGGCATCAACACGGGTTTCGGTCCCATGGCACAATATAAGATTCCTTATTCCGATAGATTGATGCTGCAATACAACCTTATTCGTAGCCATGCAGGCGGCAGCGGCAATCCCATAAACATACTGTATGCCAAAGCAATGCTGCTCGACCGATTGAACACTTTGGCACAATGCAAAAGCGGCATTCATCCAGATTTACTTTCACTTATTGCAGACATGTTGAATGCCGATTTGATTCCGGTGATATATGAGCATGGTGGCGTGGGTGCCAGTGGCGACTTAGTGCAATTGGCACACATGGGCTTGGCTATTATTGGCGAAGGCGAACTGTGGCAAAACGGTGAAATAAAACCTGCTGGTGATGTTTTGCGTAGCCATAATCTTACTCCTTTTGCCATTCGCCTGCGCGAAGGTTTGGCTTTAATGAATGGCACTTCGTGTATGACGGGCATTGGCATTGCAAACATCTACTTTGCGCAGCGATTGCTAAACTGGAGCATTCTTTTCTCTGCCACCATCAACGAAATATTTGAGGCATACAACGACCACATTTCGGCACCATTAAACGAAGCCAAACTACACATTGGGCAGGTGAAAATTGCCGAAGCCATGCGCAACATACTTAGCGATAGCAAGCTGATGCGCAACAGACAAGAACATCTTTATAATGATACGGTAGAAACGCATTTTAAAGAGAAAGTGCAAGAATATTATTCGCTGCGTTGTACACCGCAAATCCTCGGACCGATTTATGAAACCATTCTTCATGCACAAAAGATTGTGGTGGATGAATTCAACTCTGTAAGCGACAACCCAATTGTGGATGATGTAATTGGCAATGTGTTTCATGGTGGCAATTTTCATGGCGATTATGTGGCATTAGAAATGGATAAGTTGAAGATTGCCATCACCAAACTTTCTATGCTTGCCGATAGACAATTAAATTATTTGCTGAATGATAAACTGAATGGCAAGTTGCCGCCTTTCATCAACAATGCCACTAAAGGATTGAACTTTGGTATGCAAGGCATTCAATACACTGCCACCTCTACTGTTGCCGAAAACCAATCGCTGTCAATGCCGGTTTATGTTCACAGCATTCCGAGCAATAATGACAATCAAGATATTGTAAGCATGGGCAGCAATGCCGCTTTGATGACAGCGCGCGTGATTGATAATTCTTTTGAAGTGCTAAGTGTGCATGCGCTTGCCATTGCCGAAGCTATTGACAGTTTGGATATGAGCGAAAAGCTTTCAGCCAAACCTAAAGAGTTTTACAAAGGCATCAGAAACCTTACAGAACGCATACATATTGACGAAGCCAAATTCAAAGCATTAAAAGACGTCTGCGTTTACCTCAAAGGCAGCTCACCCGAAGTGCTTGTTTAGTAAACCACTAACCATTTATATTAACCATTAATAATCAATCAAAAATGTACGCTTTAGTAACAGGTGGTTCGCGGGGAATCGGAAAGGCGGTAAGTTTAAAATTAGCTGCCGAAGGATATTATGTAATCATCAATTATAGAAGCAACGAAACCGAAGCGCAGAATACGCTTGCGCAGATTAAAGCTGCGGGAGGCGATGGCGAATTGCTGCAATTTGATGTGGCAGACAAAACTCAAATAGAGCAAACCCTCGGCACTTGGATTGAAGCCAATAAGAACACCAAACCCATTCAGATATTAGTGAACAATGCGGGCATTCGCAAAGATAGTTTGATGATGATGATGCCCGAAACAGACTGGCATCAGGTGTTGAACACCAACCTCAATTCATTCTATTACATTACCAAATTGGTGTTGCCGTCTATGCTGTTCAAACGCTACGGCAGAATCGTAAATGTGGTGTCGCTATCGGGTATCAAAGGCTTGCCTGGGCAAACAAACTATTCGGCATCAAAGGCTGGCGTGATAGGCGCCACCAAAGCCCTGGCGCAGGAAGTTGGCAGAAGAGGCGTTACGGTTAATTGCGTTGCGCCCGGCTTTATTAAAACCGAAATGACAGTAGGCATTGAAGAAAGTCAGTTCCGAAACATCATACCCATGCAGCGTTTTGGCGAAGCCGATGAAGTAGCCGAAGTGGTTTCTTTTCTATCCTCCAAAGGCGCATCTTACATCACCGGAGAAGTGATAAATGTAAACGGAGGTTTGCACACTTAATTATAGATGCTTCCTGCGCCTAAAAACAAACAGCATGCTGATATAATACTGGTAAATTCACCAACCACCACCCCGCAGGGGTGCAATGTTTATAGCAAGCCACAAACACCCCCTGCTGGCGCGCGCGTGTCGCGCCTGCTTCAAAAGAAACTTTGATAATGGCACACGTGACACGCGTGCGCCAGCGGGGGAAATGCTCCCGTACGTACGTATAGTCATATTTCCAAAATCGGAAATGCTCCCGTACGGACGTATAGTCCTATTTCCAAAATTGGAAATGCTCCTGTACGGACGTATTGTCATATTTCCAAAATTGGAAATTATGTCTTACTCACCCAATATCCACTTTTTTCTTCGTAACTGAGTATCTTGAAGGACTATCTACCTCAATCACTACTGGGGCTAATAACAAACAGTAGGCTGATATAGTACTGGTAAATTCACAAACCACCACCCCGCAGGGGGTGCAATGTTTATAGCAAGCCACAAACACCCTTAATAAACGACCCCCATCGGGGTCGAAGCACTTTAGCATATTGTCTCTATAAACATGAAATCCCCATGGAATTATTTGCTAATGTTTCTGT
>CAZKHZ010000066.1:0-11703 GCA_964552715.1 uncultured Chitinophagaceae bacterium
ATATTCCATCTTCCACACGGAATTTTCAATCCGATGTACGGAATATTCCATCTTCCACACGGAATTTTCAATCCGATGTACGGAATACTCCATCTGGCACACGAAATTTTCAATCCGATGTACGGAATATTCCATCTTCCACACGTAATTTTCAATCCGATGTACGGAATTTTCCATCTTTCACACGTAATTTTCAATCCGATGTACGGAATATTCCATACGGGATACAGAATATTAACGGGTAAGCGAAAAATCTTTGCTTTTTAACAGAAAAATATTGTTTTTTATGCCACAAGGTATGTAATGTAGTTAAGTTTAAGTATCTGTTATACTTGGCTCTCGAATAGTTAACTCACCCTTTTAATCACTGCATTTATCTGCTCGGATTCAAAACCCTTGCCAGCCAAAAAACGAAACAGTTTTTGTTTGCGTAGCATGGTACTTTCGCCTTTTATGGTTTTGTATTTGCGGTTGGCAAGTTCGGTGAGTTGTAGTTGATAGTTTTCGGCAGGTAGCAGTTCATCTAATAATTCTTTGTATTGGGTGGGGCTGATGTTTCTTCTTTTTAATTCTATTTCAATCTTCTTGCGCCCCCATTTTTTGTATTTGAATCTGCCGCTTACAAACTGTTGCACAAACCTTTTTTCATTCAAAAGATTTTCGGCTTCCAGCTTTTGAATCAGCGTGCCTGCTTCGGGTTCTTTTACTTCCAAAGCACGTAACTTTTTTAGAACATCGTGCCTGCACCGTTCCTGATAATTGCAAAAGCGCACCACTTTGTTCCAAATTTCCTGCATGGTTCAAACATCGTTAATTCGATACAATTCAAAACATCTTCTTGAAAAAATGTTATGTTTAAAATTAAGCAGGCACAGTTATTGTTGTGAATTGAAGGCAGATAACAGGTTGCGGTTGAATCAAACTTCTACGAAATATAATTCTAACATATAAACTTGTGCATCTATAAAAACCGATAAGAGAAAAAATACTGTATGCAGGAGGAGGAAATCAGTCAGGAAGAATCAGATAAAAAGATAATCTTAAAACATTATCGGTCGTTGCTGCGCTCGCTAAAAAAGAACTACACGATTGCAGATAGAAAGCACATTCGTCAGGCTTTTGAACTAGCGTTAGAAGCGCACAAAGACATGCGCAGAAAAAGCGGTGAGCCTTATATTCTACATCCAATATCTGTAGCGCAAATTGCTAGCGAAGAAATGGGTTTGGATGCCACTTCGGTAATTTGTGCCTTGCTGCACGATGTGGTGGAGGATACAGAAATAACGCTGGATGAAATAGAGCGTACGTTCAACAAAGAGGTTGCTAAAATCGTTGATGGGCTTACAAAAATTTCTGGTGTTTTTGATTTGAATAGTTCCATTCAGGCAGAGAACTTTCGTAAGTTATTGCTGACGTTGAATGATGATATAAGGGTGATATTGGTGAAACTTGCAGATAGGTTGCACAATATGCGCACGCTAGATTCATTAAGGCGCGAAAAGCAAATGAAGATAGCTTCTGAAACTGCATTTCTTTATGCACCGCTAGCGCATCGCATGGGTTTGTATGCCATCAAAACAGAGATGGAGGACTTATCGCTGAAACACACCGACCCAGAATTATATCACGACATTGCTAAAAAACTTGCTGAAACAAAGCGCGAACGCGCAAAGTTTATCAGCGATTTTATTCGTCCGCTAAAGGAAGAATTAATAAAGCGTGGGTTCAGTTTTGATATTTTTGGTCGCCCCAAATCTATATACAGCATCTACAATAAAATCAAATTTAAGGGAGTTCCGTTTGAAGAAATTTATGACCTGTTTGCGATTAGAATAATTCTGCATTCGCCAATTGAAAGAGAGAAGAGCGATTGCTGGGGCGTGTATTCTGCCATCACAGATATTTATCGCCCAAATCCTGACAGGCTGCGCGATTGGCTGAGCAACCCAAAAGCAAATGGTTATGAAGCCTTGCACACCACGGTGATGAGTTCGCACGGAAAGTGGGTAGAGATTCAAATTCGCTCGGAGCGCACGCACGAAATAGCCGAAAAGGGTTTTGCTGCGCATTGGAAATACAAAGAAGCTGTTGCTGGAAACGCAAAAGAAATTTCATCGGATAGAGCGTTGGATTTGTGGCTCGAAAGAATTTCAAATGTGTTGAGCAATCCTGATTCCAGTGCAATTGATTTGGTTACAGATTTTAAAACTGAATTGATAAGTGATGAGATTTTTGTTTTTACACCCAAAGGCGATTTAAAGCGATTGCGCAAGGGTGCAACTTCACTTGATTTTGCATTTGATATACATAGTGAAATTGGTAAAAAATGTATTGGTGCAAAGGTGAATCACAAATTGGTGCCACTAAGCTATGTGCTTAAGAATGGCGACCAGGTTGAGATTCTGACTTCCAATAAGCAAAAGCCAATTGATGATTGGTTGAATTATGTAGCTACTGCAAAAGCTAAATCTGTTATCAAGCAAACGCTTAAAGATGAACAAAGGAAGGTTGCCGTTGCCGGAAAAGAGCAGTATGAAAAGAAACTAAAACAGCTAAAACTAGAAGATAATGATGGGCACTTGGTGTTGCTGATGAACTTTTTCAAGGCAATGTCTTCGCTTGATTTTTACTTCAATATTGCTACCAAAAAAATCAACTTGGATGATATTTCTAAGTTGGAGGTTTATGCAGGAAAATTAAAATTACCTAAGCCTGTTGAGCATCAGCGCACTGATAATTTTGATGATGCGATAAAGAAAACGCTGCATAAAAATGCCGAGTTGCTTATCATGGGCGAAAGCAGTGATAGAATTGATTACAAGTTTGCCCCTTGTTGCAATCCTGTGCCGGGCGATGATGTGTTTGGATTTATTACTATCAACGAAGGCATTAAGATTCATAGAATGAATTGCCCTAATGCTGTGCAGTTGATGGCGAAGTACAGCTATCGTGTGGTAAAAACTCGCTGGACAAAACAACATGAGATTGCATTCCTCACAGGTATAAAAATCAATGGTATTGACGATGTAGGTTTAGTGAATAAAATCACCAACATCATCACCGGACAATTAAATTTAAACATGCGCAGCATTTCTTTTGAAAGTGCCGATGGTATTTTTGAAGGAACGATTATGGTGTATGTGAATGACACCACTCAATTGGAAGATTTGATTGACAGGATGAAATCTTTGGACGGTATTTTGGATGTGATAAGATTGGATGGTGATGAAAAATCATAAACTATTTTCAGTGAAATAAAGCATGCAAAGATGCACACAGATAATTCAAACAGATGGTTCGCAATTGTAAATCCAGTGTCGGGCAATGGCAAAAGTGGACGCAAGTGGAATGAAGTACGTCAGGAATTACTCAATGCTAAAATTGATTTTGAATTTGAATTCACTACCAAAGTCCGCGAAGCCGAAAACATTGTTCAGGCTACAATTCAGCAAGGTTTTAGAAAGATAATTAGTGTGGGTGGCGATGGCAATTTGCACGATATTGCTAATGGTTTGCTTAGCCAAAGTATTATATCATCTTCTGAAGTTACACTTGCTATTATTTCGTTAGGCACAGGAAATGATTTTGTGAAGCATTACAAAATACCTACTAAAATTCAAGATGCCATTGACGTAATAAAAAAGGGAAATGTTGTTCTGCATGATGCAGGAAAAGCAATTTCGTATGAAGATGGAAAGGCGAATGCGCGGTACTTTATCAACTTTTGTGGAGTAGGTTTTGATGCCTTTGTTGTGGAGCGCGCAGCACCATTAAAACCTTATGGTCAAATAGCTTATTTGCTCGGAACTTTGCGCTGGATGTTTCCATACAAAAAACCTTTGTTGCGAATTACTACTGCTGAAAGAGTGATTGAAACTGAATGTTACCTTGCTTTAGCAGGAATAGGCAAATACAGTGGCGGTGGTATGATGCTTACGCCTGGAGCAATTGCCAATGACGGCAAGTTCTTTTTAACCATAGCAAAGAACCTTTCTAAGATTGAAGTAGTGCTGCGTTTGAAGATTTTGTATGACGGTTCGATAGGAGCACACCGCGAAGTGGAATGCTTTCAAACAGATAGTATAAAGATAGAAGTGTTGCAAGAATATTTTCCAGTAAAAATGCAGGCTGATGGAGATGTGCTAGGTATTGGACCGTTTGATATTTCTATTATTCCAAAAGCGTTGAAGATTGTAGTTCCTTAAAACAAAGAAGCCATCGTTTTCACGATGGCTTCTTTGAAAAGATTTTTTAGTTATTAACTGGCACTGGTTTTTGTTTCTTCTTCCACATTTTATTATTGATAGTAAATGCAAATCCAATAGAAAATCCGAAAGCACTAAAATTTGCCGATCTTCTTAAATCCTGTCTGGGACTATTTTCATCTACGGGATTTGCTACAACACTATTAGGATCCAAATCTCTTTCTTTTCCGAAATCAGTTGTATTGCTATTTTCATCAAGTCTGTCAACAAATTCAACTTCCTTACTAAAAGTGGTTGTGTTTTTACTTGCTAAAATATCTCCATCAAAATCATTTCCATGAATTGCTTTTAGTAAGTTATTTACATTCACATTATCTGATTCAATACGATACTTTTCCAATGTTGTTTTTGCTGAGCGTACGAAAAGATATTGAGCATTTGCCTCACCATAAATTCTTACCCATTTTGTAATATTGTAACCTAAACCAATAGAACCATTAAATCCCACAGAAATTGCTGATTCTGTTTTTGACCTAACATTTGCTATTGCTCTACCTTGATTGTTAAACTTAGGGGCATCTATTTCTAATTCGTGAATTGTAGCCCCCCAAAAAGGAAGAGATAGAGCAAATCTACCATAAGGTACAAGTTTTGCGTCAGGCTTGCATGCATGAAATCTAATTCCTGGACTCATAGTTATTCCATATGACCAAGTTCTGGTATTAACAGAAACATTATCACCTAAAAAAACGTTATCAAAAACAGTTGTTCCAGTTAGCTTCTTTCCTATAAGACTACCAAATCCAATTTCAAATCCAACATAAGGATTAATCATATATCCTATTACCAAATTCAAGTTTCCTCCTGTCGTATAGCCTTGATACTTATTTTCCTTGAACTTTACCATTGCACTATCACTAATGTTTTGGTTTATGAGTGGTACTATAATACTCTCAGCTGGGTCGGTTCCATTAGGTTGGAATGTAATTCCTTGTAGAGTCTGTTGAAGTGCAGGTGCGCCATAACCACCAGAAATATTAAAGTATAATGCTTGAGAAAAACTTATTGAAATACTGATGGCGAAAACTGTAGTAAGAAGAATTTTGTTCATGCTGTTGTGTTTTGATTTAAGGTGAAGAAAACAATTGAACTTGAATCTTCAAAACTTTTTTCAACAACTAGATGAACAGTTTTTAGTCGGCTGTTGTCATAATACTTAATACTGTTTACTAAATACTTTTTCTACCAATTCAACTTTAATTCTTCTTTCAACTTATCGCACAGAAATTGACGAAGTGGTTTTGTTTTAATGTTGTCAATTACTTCATGTGCAAAAGCGTAGGTAAGTAACTGTTTGGCGTCTTCTTTTTCTATACCGCGCGCCTGCAAATAAAAGAGCGCATTTTCATCCAATTGTCCGATGGCTGCGCCATGCGAACATTTTACATCATCAGCAAATATTTCTAGTTGAGGTTTGCTATAAACGCTAGCGGTTTTAGAAAGCAAAATTGCCTTGCTGGATTGAAATGCATTAGTCTTTTGGGCATCTTGCTTTACAAATATCTTACCGTTAAAAACCCCTGTTGAGTCATCGTTCAAAACACCTTTGTAAAGTTGATTGCTGGTACAATTTGGAGCAATATGATCTACAAGAATGTGACTGTCAATATGCGCATTGTCTTTGCCTAAATACAAACCGCTCAAATCTGCATGAGCATTTTCACCAATCAGTCTTGCGCTGATATTATTGCGAATTACATCAGCTTCAAAAGTAATGGTTGAAACGAAGAAATTTCCATCGCGTTCAATTTGTGTTTCAAGGGTGTGAATGCCCTTTACATTCTTAGTTTCAATCTGCAACTTCACTAAATTCAGTTGCGCATTTTTGCCAACAAACATTTCAGATACATGATTGTATTGAACCGTTATGTTGCTGGCATTTCTGAAATCCTCCGCAATTTGAATGGCTGCACCATCTTCAACTACAACTAAATTGCGTGTTTGAGAAAAAGCGTTAGCATCGCTTGCAGTGAAAAAATAGTGTAAGTAAATAGGCTCGTCAATAACTACATTTTTACGAACATGAATAAATGCGCCATCAGTTACAAACGCAGTATTTAATGCGGAGAAGTGCTCCTCATTTAAATTGGTGAGTTTGCCATAATACTTTTCAATTAATGGTGAATTAGTGGCAAAAGCTTCCTTTAAATTAGCAATTTGCAAACCTTCAATTTCAGGAATGATACTCAACTCGGAATGGAAAACTCCATTTAAAAAGACTAAACGAAAAGCGTAAGGAGGTAGGCTTGCTATATAATTCTTTACGGCATTGTTTACTTCCGAATCAAGTGGAGCAAGAATGAAATCTTTGCTCAACTTTGTTTTGATGTTGGTGTATTTCCACTCTTCATGTCGCGATGTGGGCACGCCCAATTGTTCAAACACCTGCAAAGCCTTTTCTCTCAAAGGTTTGGTTACATCATTTTCTGCTACTGCAAATTGATTTTCTAAGTTCATATTATTTGTTTCTATCTGCTAATTTTTCTGGATTCTGTCTTGCATCAAATATGTCTGTTACTAATATCGCACTTACTATATTACGAAAAATTATTTTGTAGTTTCCACTGGAGATAAAATTGCTTTCACTTGAAATACTTTTTGTACTTCTATCTTACTTCTTCTAGAGTGTGGAACTTGCCTTCCTCATACTCGGCTTCCGAATGTAAAGTTCTTGAAATCAGTTCTTCTTTGGTGAAAGGCTTTGAATCTATTACGTGAACTTCATAAGATGCCATTTGAATAATCTGACGAATCAACTTGATAGTTTCTACATCATTTACATCTTCAATTTCTTTCAGAGCCAATTCTTTTTCTTCTAGTAAACTCATACTTTCAAACTTTAGGTAAATCTAAACTACTTCACCCACTTCTTCTTTAATCCAATCGTAGCCCTGTTCTTCTAATTTTAGAGATAATTCTTTGCCTCCTGTTTTTACAATTCTGCCGCCATACATTACATGCACAAAGTCAGGAATAATGTAATTTAAAAGACGTTGATAGTGCGTAATAACCAAGAATGCATTATCGCTGTTGCGGAGTTTGTTTACTCCATTTGCTACTATACGCAAAGCATCAATATCCAATCCTGAATCAGTTTCGTCTAACACGGCAAGTGTTGGCTCAAGCATTGCCATTTGAAATATTTCATTGCGCTTTTTTTCTCCACCGCTAAAGCCTTCGTTTAATGACCGAGATGTAAACTCTTTACTCAACTCTACAATGGCGCGTTTTTCATTCATCAACTTCAAAAACTCTTTGGCATCCATTTGCGCCAAACCTTGATGTTTACGCTTTGCGTTCACAGCAGCTTTCATGAAGTTAGTAGTGCTAACACCTGGAATTTCAACAGGATATTGAAACGCTAAAAACACTCCTTCGCGAGCGCGCTCATCGGGTTCCATTGCCAATAAGTTTTTGCCATTATACAGAATTTCACCACTGGTTACATTATACTCTTTTTTACCTGCAATAACAGATGCAAGTGTTGACTTACCTGTACCGTTTGGTCCCATGATGGCATGGATTTCACCGGCATTAATAACGAGATTGAAGTCCTTTAGGATTTCTTTTTGGTTGACTTTTACGCTTAGGTTTTTTACTTCTAATAACATTTTCCTTATTTTGTTTTTTATCAAATTCTTCAGCGTCTTTTTTCAAACCCTGATAAAATTCATAGATGAATTTTCCTGCTTTATAAATTGAGAATAGTCTCCAAATCATTATCCAACCGAGCCTTCTAAACTTATACTTAATAACTTTTGGGCTTCCACCGCAAACTCCATCGGCAATTGTTTGAACACTTCTTTGCAGTAACCATTTACAATCATATTTACGGCTTCTTCGCTAGTTAATCCACGTTGGTTGCAGTAAAAAAGCAAGTCTTCACCAATTTTTGAAGTAGTCGCTTCGTGTTCTACTTTTCCTGTATTGTTTTTAATTTCAAGATATGGGAAGGTATGCGCACCACATTTATCGCCTAGCAACAAACTATCGCATTGGCTAAAGTTGTAAGCGTTTTCAGCAGTTGCTTGCACTTGCACTAAACCACGATAAGCGTTTTGTGATTTTCCTGCGCTGATACCCTTACTCACAATTCTGCTGCGGGTATTTTTACCAATGTGAATCATTTTAGTGCCGGTATCAGCTTGCTGATAATTATTGGTTACAGCAACAGAATAGAATTCACCAATTGAGTTTTCGCCTTTCAAAATACAACTTGGATACTTCCATGTAATGGCACTACCCGTTTCAACCTGTGTCCAAGAAATTTTAGAGTTGATACCTTTGCAAATACCACGTTTGGTAACAAAATTATAGATGCCACCCTTGCCTTCTTTATCACCAGGATACCAGTTTTGAACTGTTGAGTATTTTATTTCAGAATTGTCTAAAGCAACTAATTCTACAACTGCTGCGTGCAATTGATTTTCATCGCGCATGGGTGCAGTGCAACCTTCTAAATAGCTCACATAGCTATCGTCATCTGCAATAATTAATGTTCGTTCAAACTGACCTGTGTTTTCAGCATTTATTCTAAAATAAGTTGAAAGCTCCATTGGGCAACGTACCCCTTTGGGGATGTAAACAAAACTACCATCGCTAAACACCGCGCTGTTTAGTGCTGCATAAAAGTTATCGCGAACTGGCACTACGCTACCAAGATATTGCTTAACCAAATCGGGATATTCGCGAATAGCCTCAGATATAGAACAGAATATAATTCCCTTCTCCTTTAAAGCTTCACGAAAAGTAGTCACCACACTTTCGCTATCCATCACATAATCTACCGCAACACCCGCAAGCAATTTTTGCTCTTGAATAGGGATACCCAACTTTTCGTAAGTAGCTCGAATTTCGGGGTCAATATCATCTAAGCTGTTAATTACTTTTTTGTTTTTTGTGGCTGCGTAGTAAATAATATTTTGAAAATCTATTTCAGGAAAATGAACACTAGACCACTTAGGTTGCTTCATCATTTTCCACGATTTAAAAGCCTGTAAACGCCATTCTAGCATCCACTCCGGTTCATTCTTCTTTGCAGAAATAAAACGAACTGTAGTTTCATCTAAACCAATTGGTGCAAACTCTTGTTCTATGTCGGTAGTGAAACCATATTTGTAGTCATTGTCAATATGATCTTGAAGTGCAGTATCTTGTTGTTGACTCATTTTACTAATTTATTAAAGGTTAATATGTTGTCTAAGCCCGGCAAATTTAATGTATGTAATCTAAAGTTTAGACAAAATCTAAACAAACAATTTGTTTTTAGGTTTTTAAAACAGTAATAAAATGAATACAAGCTCAAAAATTATTGACAAAAGTTTGCGGTTGCATCCTTATAAGGTTATTACTTACCTGATGTTAGCGGGCATCACAAGTGCATTCTTCACGCTTTCTGTTTCCTATCTTTCAACCACTCTTGGCACTTCCTTTAATAACTTTGAACTGCCTGCAATTTTCCATGCAAACACTATTATCATTTTGGTGAGCAGTTACAGTATGCACCAAACGCGTGTTGCAAACGTTCAAAACAATGCTAAAGGTTATGCCGATGGATTACTAATTACTTCATTATTAGGCATCGCATTTTCCATTTTTCAGTTTATTGGTTGGAAAGAACTTTTTATGAATGGTATTGCTATGCAGAATAATGTGGCAGGTGCTTATCTATATGTAATTTCCGGTTTGCATTTGTTGCATTTGGTAGTTGGGGTTGCTGTGTTACTTGTGTTTTGGCTAAAAGCTAAAGACCGCGAAACAGATGCCATTAAAGATTTGCTTTTTGATACTAATCCCGTAGAGAAACTTAAAGTAAAGTGCCTCGCAATCTATTGGCACTTTGTAGATGTATTGTGGGTATATCTATATTTATTCTTTCTTATGAATATCTACCTGCTGCGCGAAGCAAGGTTCTAGATTTTAAGGGTGGAAGTTTAATGCCGCAGGTCTTGCAGCTAATTTATTTGCGGATTTTGAAGTTATTATTTGGTATTTGTATTTTCTACAGCAGCTTGCTTGGCGCGAAGTGTTTCGCTTACCTTGTTACTGAAGATTACAAATCCTATCATTACTACGCAAAATACTACGAGCATTAAGTTGGTTGATGTATCCGTTTTCATAATTTCCGTTTTATTGATTTAACGTAAATGTTATATCAATGTTGCGCAAGTATGAGCAACTGCTGTGCCAAACCCTGTTAAGTTATGCACACATTAGTTAAATAACAGATATTCTAGTTGAAGATAGCTGTAAATACAAGCCTTTTAGCAATGCCTAATATTTGGTAATAAGTGGAAAACCTGTGTAAGATTGTAATGCAACAGGAATTGCGATGCCCTTTTCTGTCTGCATATTTTCTAAAAGTGCGGCTACAATTCTAGGCAAAGCCAATGCGCTGCCATTTAAAGTATGCGCTAATCTTGTCTTTTTATTCTCATCGCGAAAGCGTGTTTTCATTCTGTTAGTCTGAAAGGTTTCAAAGTTTGAAACTGAGCTAACTTCCAACCAACGTTTTTGCGCAGCACTCCAAACTTCAAAATCGTAGGTAAGCGCAGAGCCGAAACTCATGTCGCCACCACACAACCGTAAAATTCTATATGGTAAGTCAAGTGCATTTAATAGACTTTCTACATGTGCCACCATTTCTTCCAATACCTGATAACTTTTGTCGGGATGAACTACTTGTACTATTTCAACTTTGTCGAACTGATGCACACGATTCAAGCCCCTAACATCTTTGCCGTAAGAACCAGCTTCGCGTCTAAAACATGGAGAATAGGCGCAGTATTTTATCGGAAAATCTTTTTCATTGAAAATTTCATCGCGCACAATATTTGTTACAGGAACTTCGGCAGTTGGAATTAGGTAAAATCCATCAATAGTTACATGATACATCTGACCTTCTTTGTCAGGCAATTGCCCTGTGCCAAAGGCAGATGCTTCGTTTACCATGTGTGGCGGAATTACTTCCATATACCCCGCTTCAATGGCTTTGTCTAGGAAGAAATTGATGAGGGCGCGTTGCAAACGTGCCCCTTTGTTTTTGTACACAGGAAAGCCAGCCCCAGTAATTTTTACACCTAATTCTAAGTCGAATAAATCGTAGGTTTTGGCAATATCCCAATGTGAAGGGGCATTTTCGGGCAGGGTAGGAATTATGCCACCTTCGCGCACCACAACATTATCTTCAGGTGTGCGCCCTTCTGGCACGCTATCGTGAGGTAAGTTGGGCAACTTTACTAAAAGATTATGTTGCTCGGTTTCGCTGTCGGTTAGTTTGGCTTCTACAGCTTTGCTTTTCTCTTTCAACTCAACCACTACTAGTTTGGCGACTTCAGCCTCTTCTTTTTTGCCTTGTTGCATCAGGCTGCCGATATTTTTTGCAGCTAAATTTTGCTCGGCAAGCAGGTCGTCCAATTCCTTTTGTGCGGCTCTGCGA
>CAZKHZ010000066.1:11713-17153 GCA_964552715.1 uncultured Chitinophagaceae bacterium
CTCTGCGATGCTCATCTATCTTTAATATTTCATTTACTAAATTTAGTTCTGCAAAGTTCTTTTTGGCAAGTTTGGTTTTTACCAGTTCGGGCTGCTGGCGCAATACATTTAGTTCGAGCATGATATTTTTTTCGGTGGCGAATATAACCCAATCTCTGCAATAGAATTTGTCAATTAATAAGCACGTTTAGAAATCATTTTGTAAGTTTTGAATTGCAAACCTAGACGGTGATTTTTTAAGAAAGATTGATGTTAAGTTATAGATACAACGTTTGGGTACGCATAGAGAAGGCTGAAGTAAATAGTTAGATGGGGGAAACAAACAGGGACATAGTAGAAATGGGGTATTGGATTCAAAAAGTTATTTAAATAGTAAGAATTTAGTGGAAGTGGTCAACGCTAACACATATTTACGGTGATTCAAGATAAAATGGAAGGGTCAGAACCTCAATTTGAACATGTAGTATGTTGATTAAGCATAATTATGATTGGAGTTGCAAATCAAGGATGTTGGTTTTACTTCAGTTGTTAATTCAGATTCGCTTTAATGGCTTTTATTGTTCGGTAGAGTATAAAATACATACTTATTGATTGCGGGAATTTCTATAGCTAATCGTTCCCATACTCATTTCTTCGCTCTTGCTTCAAAGTTCACCTCAATTATTAAACGCCTCATAGCCCAACATTTTTCCCTGACACGGCTTTATTGAAAGGTGCATTTTAAAATGTTCATAACTACTGCCACTTTACACACCATAAAGCCCTTTTTTAACTACATTCGCGCGGTTAAATTTTATGGAAGACAATACAAGAATAATCTCGATAAACATCGAGGATGAAATGAAAACTGCCTACATTGATTACTCGATGTCGGTGATTGTAAGTCGCGCCATACCCGATGTGCGCGATGGATTGAAACCCGTACACCGCAGGGTGCTTTATGGCATGAATGATTTAGGACTTTCTCCTGGCAAGCCGTACAAAAAAAGTGCGCGTATTGTGGGTGAAGTGTTAGGTAAGTATCACCCACATGGTGACGGCTCGGTTTACGATGCCATGGTGCGTATGGCACAAAGTTGGAGTTTGCGCTACCCACTTGTGGATGGGCAAGGTAACTTTGGTTCCATAGATAATGACCCACCGGCTGCGATGCGTTACACCGAAGCACGCTTCCGCAAGATTACCGAAGAGATTATCAAAGACCTTGATAAGGACACGGTGGACATGAAACTGAACTTTGACGATAGCCTTAAAGAACCAACTGTGTTGCCTTCGCGCATCCCCACTTTGTTGGTAAATGGTGCTTCGGGTATTGCAGTGGGTATGGCTACAAACATGCTTCCACACAATTTAAGTGAAGTTATTGATGGTATCATTCAATATATTGATAATAAGGACATTACGATAGAAGAGTTAATCTTGATTGTAAAGGCTCCTGACTTCCCTACTGGAGGAACAATCTACGGTTACGAAGGTGTTCGCCAAGGTTTGATGACTGGACGTGGCAGAGTGATTCTTCGCGGAAAAGCTGAAATTGAAGTTCAGCCAAACGGTAGAGAGCAAATTGTAATTACTGAGATTCCTTATCAAGTTGTAAAATCATTCTTACATACCAAAATTGAAGAGTTAGCGGTAGATAAGAAGATTGAGGGTATTTCAGAAACCCGTGATGAAAGCGATAGAAATGGTATCCGTTTAGTTATTGAACTAAAGAAAGATGCCATCGCCAATGTGGTGTTGAACCAATTGTACTCACTTACCGACCTGCAAACATCCTTTGGGGTAAACAACATTGCCTTGGTGAACGGTCGCCCAATGTTGTTGAATGTAAAGGATATGATTCATCACTTTGTGGATTTTCGCCATGAGGTGATTGTGCGCAGAACAAAATACGATTTAAAAGAAGCTGAAAAGCGTGCGCACATACTTCAAGGTTTGTTGATTGCCCTCGACCATTTGGATGAGGTAATCAAACTTATCCGCGCCTCGGTTACCGTTGGCGAAGCAATGGAAGGCTTGATGAGCAATTTCGGTCTTTCTGAAATTCAGTCGAAAGCTATTCTCGATTTGCGTTTGCAAAAGCTTACAGGCTTGGAGCGCGATAAAATACGTGATGAATATGATGAATTGATGACGCTCATCAACTACCTCAATCGCATCCTTAATGAAGAGCCTTTGCGCTATGAAATCATCAAGGGCGAAATGATTGAGATTAAGGAGAAGTATGGAGACGAACGCAGGTCTCGCATTGAGTACGCTGCGGGCGACTTTAATATGGAGGACTTGATAGCTGACGAAGAAGTGGTAGTTACCATTTCGCACTTGGGCTACATCAAGCGCACACCTTTAGCCGATTTCCGCTCACAGAATAGAGGAGGACGTGGCAGCAAAGGCGGTTCTACGCGCAACGAAGACTTTATAGAACACTTGTTTATGGCTACCAACCATAACTATCTGTTGTTCTTTACCCAAAGCGGTAGATGTTTCTGGTTGAAAGTGTATGAAATACCTGAAGGTGAAAAAACATCTATGGGACGTGCCATTCAAAACCTGATGAACATTCCTAAGGAAGATAAGATTCAGGTGATACTTCCGGTGAAAAACCTGAAAGTGGACGAATACCTTGATAATAACTTCCTTACTTTCTGCACTAAAAATGGAACGATTAAGAAGACAACACTGCGTGCATACTCTAATGTTCGTCAGGGTGGTGTAAATGCCATAGAGATTCGCGAAGGCGATGAACTGGTGCAAGTTGCTATGACTACCGGCAAATCGGAGATTGTAATTGCCACTAAGAATGGTCGCGCGATTCGTTTCAACGAATCTAAAGTGCGCGCTATGGGTAGAACCGCTACTGGAGTGCGCGGTGTAGATATGGTAGATGATAAGGATGAAGTAGTAGGTATGATTACCGTAAACACCGACAATAAAAATGAAACTGTGTTGGTGCTTTCTGAAACTGGCTACGGCAAGCGTTCTTATTTGGATGACCCAGAAACAGGCGAAGCAGAATATCGAGTAACTAATCGTGGTGGAAAGGGTGTGAAAACATTGAACATCACTGAAAAGACAGGTAAATTGGTTTCTATCCTTAATGTAACCGATGATGACCATATCATGATTATTAATAAGAGTGGTATTGCCATCCGCACAGAAGTTGACCAACTGCGCGTAATGGGCAGGGCAACACAAGGTGTGCGTATCATTAAACTGGGCGAAAAAGATACCATTGCTGCCATTGCTAAAATTACCAACGGTAAAATCATCGCTCAAATGCAGGAAGAAAAAGACCGTTTGGAAGAAGAAGTGAATGCTGCAAATGCAGCCGCTGCTGCTGCCCAAGGAGATTTGGATGCAACCAACGAAACGGATGCAATGGATGAAACGGATGCAACGGACGCAACCAACGAAACGGATGCAAACGAAGAAAACACAGCAGAAGATACTCCCGAAACAACGGAATAAACAATAGTTAAAATAGGGCAAAAAGGTGTAAACAACTTTTTTGCCCTTTTTATTTTTTAATAAGCCAATCAAACCAATTCAAAAAACTTTAGTCTTTTAGCATCGAAAACAAAAATGTACATGAACAAACTTTCACTTATCGGGCTTGGAATTTTTGCAACAGTTTCAGCCTTCAGCCAAAGCAGCAACGTAACTGCCGCTTGGAATTACATGAATTACTACAACAATGGCGATGGCGCTCAAAATCTTGAAAAAGCCAAAGAATCCATAGATCAGGCAGCCTTAAACGAAAAAACAGCTATTGAGCCAAAAACATGGTTCTATCGTGCGCAGGTTTATCAATTGATATTCTCCGACTCTACCCTGCGCCCGCAACATGACATGGCACATGGCGAAGCCGTAAAAAGCTACAAGAAAGTGTATGATATGAACGACCCTAAGTTCAAACAATGGAAAGATTTTACAAAGTATCTTATTGCTTTGGGTCCCAATTCTTTCAACTCTGCTATCGGTGCTTACGAAACCAAAAACTATGCACAGGCATATAATTACTTCTATTCTATATATGACATCAACACTATGTTGGAGGGTAAAGGCGAAAAGCCAAATATAGAGTTGGATAAAGCCTTGGGCAATGCCGCTTTAAGTGCCGAAAATGCTGGCAAAACAGATGATGCCGTTAAGGTTTACAAACTACTTTCTGAAAAGTATCCTGATGCAAAATATGATTTGCTCTTGTCGCGCTTACAAAAGAAAGCTGGCGACAAAACAGGATCTATGGCAACCTTAGACGCTGCTATTGCCCGTTTTCCGCAAAATATTGATTTAGTTATTGATAAGTTGAACTTCTACATTGCTGACGATAAACACGAACAGGCAATGGATATGTTGAACAAAGCCATTGCGCTAGACCCGAACAACGACCAATTGTATTATGCTTTGGGTACAGCCTACGAAAAGCTGAATAAAGGTGACGAAGCAAAAGCTGCCTACGAAAAGGCAATTGCTTTGAACCCTAAAAACTTTGGTGCCACTTACAATTTAGGCGCATATTACTTTAACCAAGCCGGTGCTTTAAACGAAGCCATGAATAAACTTGGCTACAGCAAACCCGATCAAGTTAAGTTTGAAGAGTTGAAAAAGAAACGCGCTGAAATCTTTAAATCAGCAAAACCATATTTCTTATCTGCTAAAGCATTACAACCCGATGATCTACCAACCGTTAAGGCATTAAAACAAATTGAATTGTATTCTGCCGAGTAAACCATATCTTCTTTATCAAAAAGGCTGCTTCGCAAGAAGCAGCCTTTTTTGTTTTACAAAGCTTTAGGCAAATACAACAAACGGATATCAACAAACCAGTTTGGGTTCGCATTCAATTTATGGGTTGATGTTAAGTTTGCGCTGAAAGGCAAGCAAAGTGCCTTTTCAGGCTTACGTTTACCCACAAAAATATTGATAGTAATTGTCCTTTATCAACGCAACCTCCGCAAGCGACACGGTTGCTGTGAAGGGAGACATTGGGGCGAAGGAAGTACATTGACCCCCAAAGTGGGTCATATATTTATAGCAACAACAATATCAAAAAGAACCAACCCTGAAAGGGTCGTATGTTTCCATCTTTCTCCTTCGCTATTTAATATGCAACCCCTTCAGGGTCAAACACACTTAACTATAATTGACTTTATAAACATTTGACCCTTTCAGGGTCATAGCTATTCTTTTTACATCAACCTCCGCAAGCCAGACGGTTGCTGTGAAGGATTAATTGTGAAGGGGGACATTGGGGCGAAGGAGATTTGACGAATTCCCTGCTTGCCGATAGGCAAGGAAGCACACAACTGTCTGCCACCACTACCGATAGCTATCGCATACACGTCAAGCTAAGGGTATTTTTTTCTGTATTCATCCCGTAGGGATAAAATATTGTTAGAAACAAACCGATACAATTTATACTCACCACGTAGTGGTC
>CAZKHZ010000067.1:0-9818 GCA_964552715.1 uncultured Chitinophagaceae bacterium
GGAGGTAAAACCGCCTCGCCAACTGAAATGCTTAGAATGGAAACGGATTCCATTATGTCAGAAAATGATGTAATAAGTTTAAGTGTTCCTACAACAGCCCCTGCAACTGCTCAATTCATTGAATTTGAGCGAGGAGGAACTGCAATTGCACGTATCAATACCAATGGTGATTTTGATACTGATGGTGAATATCAACGCAAACAAACAGGTGCTGCCAACATGGTTCCTATTGCTTATGGTTTTGTGAATGGTAGTGGAACAGTTTCTGCCAGTTCTGGTAATGTAACAGCAACATATACTTCTGGGAGCACAAGATATGATATAACAATAGCTGGTGAAACTTATACACATGATAACTATGTTTCCCTAATTACTCCGTTTTCAGGGGGGGCGGCAATTGCTGTAAATGATGCAGTTGGTGGAAAGTTATTGGTAAAACTATATAATTCTTCTGGCACCGGAATTCAAGGTCTTGGTTTCCATTTTGTGGTTTACAAACCATAATTTGTAAATAACGATAAGTAGAAATTGACTGCTTTGAAATATTGACTTGACGCAAAGTAGTAAGGTAATACAGTAAATTATTACTGAACACCCGAAACAATAAAATGCAGTGAAAAAAACATTGGATTTTATTGTTTCGGGTGTTTTTTTTATCTAGGGTTTTCAGCAAAAAACAAGGCTTCTCAGCAACGTTTCGCCCAAATGGAAGCCGCAAAACGAAATAATTAAGCTCGAATACTAGAGGGTAAAACCTATTGAGATTTTTTGAAAATTGTAACACCCAAAATGAGCATGATTATCCAAAAGGCAAGGAAGATGAAGAATAGAATCTTTGCTATAGAAGCGGCTCCAGCAGCAATTCCTGTAAATCCAAAAACACCTGCAATTATTGCAACAACAAGGAAGACAAATGACCAACGTAACATAATGTTGAATTTAATGTGAATAATATTTTTATAGCACAAAAATGTGGATATAAGCTGTGAAATCAATTATATAAACCTCACAAAGAGTTATATAATTCCTACTTTTGTGCCTTCGGAATAAAATTCAGTTCCAATAATTATTCCCGTAACCTTTAGCCCCCATCTTTCTGAGATATGTGCACCATTCACCAATTAATCTATGGTATGTATTTGACTTAAAAAGTTGCATCTAATATAGTCCCTTCAAAAAAAAATCCCTTGCTACATGGCAGCAAGGGATTTTTTAATTTATATCGTAGCTTATGTTATGGGCGCACGCTGGTAGGTATCACTTCATCTACCAGAATTACGAAAATGTTTTTGGTGCCCTCAGCGCGCAATATCAAGCGGCTTTGGTCGTAAAAATGTCCTGTTTCAGTATCGCCTAAATTCAATACAGAAGGCAACTCGGGCTTGTGTAGTTTATTAAAACGTTGTAAACCATTTGCCAATGAAGAACTCAATTTTGATACATCAGCAAGAATGATGTGCGTATCAGGAAAGCAAGAAAGCGTTCTGCGCGAAGCCTGCTTAGGATTGAAAATAATGCTACCATCTTCGGCAATCAGGTTTTCGCAAAGCGAAATAGCTACACTGGAATTTTCGAGGGTGAAACCGATAGAGCCTTTTTGAAAATTGTAATTGCAGAAAGCATCTTTTATTTCGTTTTCCCACGTAAACACATGGTGCCATTTGTTTTCAACTTTCAAAGTTTTCAACTCATCAATGGCATCGCTCACTGTTTCGCAATACAAAAATTTACCGCCTTGAGCAATAAATTTTTCGGCAAAGCGAATATCCAAATCTGTTTTAGGTTCATCGGTGATGTACGTTGGTGCAGAAGGGGAAACTGTTCTAACACTCACCGGAGGCGAGGTAGAAATTGGCTCGTTGATAATGTCGGCAAAAGATGAAGGGCGAGGCACCTCATTTTCATCAAAGCCAACCACCTTGCGTGTTGGCATCGCTACTGTATCCTTTTCTTCGTTAGCTGGGTTAAACAAACTTTTGAAGCGAGAAAAAATACCTGTCTCTTCAGTGAACATATTCGCGTGTTGATTTATTGTGGACTATTTCCGAAGTCCAAAACAACACTTTAATACTTGCGCAGCAACGATTTAGCCTTTGTCATTCTCAACAGTAGCATCGTCTGTGTTCACATTTGTAGATACATCTAACAATGTATCAGAAGGAACCGATTCTGTTGTTTCTGTTACAGGCTCTTCTGTAGGCTCTACTTTATCGTAAGGACGCTTGCCAATCAGGCGTTCTAAATCGTCTTTGAACAACACTTCTTTCTCCAGCAATTCCTTTGCAAGCAACTCTACTTCCGCGCGTTTGTCGGTAAGCAATTGTATAGCGCGTTGGTATTGCACATCAATCAATTTGCGCACTTCCTGATCCATCATGGTTGCAGTTTCATCCGAGAATGGCTTATGAAAACCATTGCCCTGTTGCATCATATCATAGAAACTTACATTACCAACTTTTTCATTCATTCCAAAAATACTCACCATGGCGTAAGCCACTCTGGTAACATGGTCTAAATCGTTCTGGGCACCTGTAGATATTTTATCGAACACCACTTTTTCTGCCGCGCGACCCGCCAATGTCATACACATGCGGTCGTTCATTTCTTCAATAGTTTCGAGATATTTTTCTTTAGGTAAATATTGCGCATAACCCAATGCAGCCACACCGCGAGGCACAATAGAAACCTTTACCAACGGATGGGCATGTTCTAAGAACCAACCACTTACTGCATGTCCTGCTTCGTGATAGGCAATGATTTTTTTCTCTTCGGGCGAAATCAGTTTGTTCCTTTTCTCAAGCCCACCAATACTGCGGTCAATGGCATCATTAAAGTCCTGCATATCTACAGCCGCTTTATCGTTACGTGCAGCAATCAAAGCCGCTTCATTACAGATATTGGCAATGTCGGCACCTGCAAAGCCCGGTGTTTGTGCAGCCAATTTATCGCCATCCACTTCGGGTGCAGTTTTAATAGATTTTAAATGCACGCGGAAAATCTGTGCGCGACCTGTCAAATCTGGTTTGTCAATACTAATAACTCTGTCGAACCTACCCGGGCGCAACAAAGCAGTATCCAACACATCCTGACGGTTAGTAGCCGCAACAATAATTACCCCTTTTTCACTGCTGAATCCATCCATCTCCACCAACAATTGGTTCAATGTATTCTCGCGCTCATCGTTGCTGGCAATCATGTTTTTGCCACGCGCTCTGCCAATGGCATCAATCTCGTCAATGAAAATAATACATGGCGCTTTCTCTCTTGCTTGGCGGAACAAATCGCGCACACGCGATGCACCCACACCCACAAACATCTCCACAAAATCGGAACCGCTGATAGAGAAAAAAGGAACTTTTGCTTCGCCCGCCATTGCTTTTGCAATAAGGGTTTTGCCCGTTCCTGGAGGACCAACCAACAATGCACCTTTAGGAATTTTACCTCCCAGCGAAGTATATTTCTGAGGGTTCTTGAGGAAGCTCACAATCTCTTGCACTTCCACTTTTGCTTCATCCAATCCTGCAACATCATCAAAGGTGATATTGATTTTTTCATCCTTATCAAACAACACCGCCTTAGAGCGGCCAATGTTGAAGATTTGTCCACCAGCACCACCCATGCCGCCACCTACTCTTTTCATAATGAACAACCAAATACCTACAAACAAAAGCACTGGCAACACCCAGCCCAATAAATCGCGGAACCAGTCATTACGCGTTTGAAACTGCAAATCAACAGGAGCTAACTCAATATGTTCTTTGTAGAATTCTGCAAGAAATCTATCGAAGGCATCGTTTGAAGCAACAGATAAAAAGAAGTGAGGACCTCTGTTTATCATGCCAAATTTCGTTTTAGAAATATCCTTGTAAGCGTCTTTTGAAAGGGTGGTGTCGCGCAAAAAAACTTCGGCAACTTCCTTATTTACTATCACAATCTTTTGCACTTCATTTTGCTCCAGCATGCTCTTCAACTTCTGCTGCGAAGTTTCTTCCACACGGGTTTGGAAGTAATTCATGTTCAGCGAGAACAGAATAAATACTCCCAATAAAATATATACCCACAGGTAATTGAATTTGGGGTCGTCTGTATTAGGGCGAGGAATGCGTTTAGGCTTTTTCTCGTTGTTGGTAGTTTCTTTAGCGTCTTTATTTTCCGTATTGTCCATTACTTAATATTCTCTTTATCTAATTTGTGTAACCATGACGGCTACTTTATGTTTTTATTGTTTCAAAACTTAACGTTTGAGATAATAAACTGATTCAATTCAAAACTATTGATGAGTGTAGCACAACAACTAATCTTCGTGAAGTGTTCGCTTTGAATCATGCCACAAATCGTCTAACTGATAAAACTCACGCTTTTCGCGATGGAATACGTGCACAATAACATCCGAAAAATCTAAGATTATCCATTCTGAATTTCTTGACCCTTCTGTTTGAAATGGTTTTGTTCCGTTATCTTCTGTTTCCTTTAGCACACTTGCACCAAGCGCGCGCACTTGCGTGTTAGAATCTCCATGCGCAATGATGAAGAAATCTGTAGGTCTGTCATTGAGTTTACGCAAATCAAGTGTTACTACTTCTTGCCCTTTTTTTTCTAAAAGTGCCTCTACAATAATTTTGCGCAGTTTCGCAGTGGTTAATAAAGTTTGTTTTGCCAAGCGTTTTATTTTAATGAATCAAAGCGCGAAGGTAACAAAATCAATACATTTAGATGGGAGGATCGCCATTATTTACAGGAATACATATTGTGGAATTGGAAGAAACCGATTCTACCAACAATTATGCAAAGCAAATGCTAGCCGATGCTAAACCTATGGAAGGTACCGTTATCATTGCTCACAACCAAACCAAAGGGCGCGGACAGCAGGGCAATGTGTGGCACACCGAAAAGGGTAAAAACCTTACGTGCAGTTACATTCTTTATCCAGTTTTTTTAGGAGCCGACAAACACTTCTACCTAAATATGGTAGTAAGCCTGGCAGTAAAAGAAGTATGCGAGATATACCTAGAAGATGAAGTAAAAGTGAAGTGGCCCAATGACATTTACTTTGGTAAAAATAAAATAGCGGGTATATTGATTGAAAACTCTATCAGCGGCTCTTCGGTGATTACTTCTATTGCTGGAATTGGCATTAATGTAAATCAAACAACGTTTGACGAATCGCTGCCAAATCCATCTTCGCTACAACTGCTTACCGAGCGCGAAATCAAAGTATTAGAAGTGTTGCAGCAACTCTCCATTTATTTAGAGAAATACTATTTGCAATTGCGTAAAGGCAATTTCCATTTTCTGCAAAGAGCATATACAGAAGCACTATTTCGATACAACCAAACTGCTTACTTTAAACGTGGCGAACAAACATTTAAAGGAGAGGTTGCAGGCATTGCCCGCGATGGAAAGTTGATTATCCACAGCAATGGTAAAGAGCTTCGATTCACTATGCAAGAAATTCAGTTTGTAATATAATTTAAGATGAACGAGCAACTACATATTACACTTGTTCAAACCGAAATACATTGGCAAAACATAGCTGCAAATCTTGCTATGTTGGATGCCAAACTTTCAACAATAGTTGCTACTGATTTAATCGTGCTGCCTGAAATGTTCTCTACCGGTTTTAGTATGAATATAGCTTTGGCTGAAGCAATGGATGGCAGCACTATTCAATGGATGCAGAGGATTGCAACCCAAAAGAACTGTGTAGTTACTGGCTCGTTAATGATTGAAGCTGATGATAAATTTTACAATCGTTTAATTTGGATGCGCCCCGATGGCACTTTAGATTATTATGACAAACGTCATTTGTTTTCACTCTCTGACGAACCTAAACATTACACGGCAGGTAATAAGTTATTAGTAACAGTATGGAAGGGATGGAAAATTCTTCCTTTGATATGTTTCGATTTGCGCTTTCCTGTGTGGAGCAGAAATACACACAACTATGATGCTATAATATATGTAGCCAACTGGCCCCAAAAAAGAAGCCTTGCATGGAAAACATTATTGCAAGCTCGCGCTATTGAAAATCAAAGCTATGTTATAGGCTTAAATAGGGTTGGCAATGATGGCAATGGTGTTTATCACTCTGGAGATTCTGTAGTAATAAATCCCGAGGGAACTTACCTATATCAAAAAAGTGATTTGGAAGATATTGCAACCATTATTATAGACCATAACTCATTAAAAGCAACCCGAAGAAAATTTCCTTTTCTTGACGAAAAAGATTTTTTTGAGATTAAACCCTAGATAAAAGGTACTGTCCGTTGCAACCAAAATAATAAAATTCTTACTTGCTACTTGCAAGATTGAATTAAGTTATCCTTTTTTGCTCAAACATTTTAAAACAAAAATTAACATGAAAAAAATTACATTTTCGATTGCTCTGGTAGCAATAGGTTTCGCAGGATTTGCTCAAATTCCTGAATTTAAAAACACGCCAATGATTTTGAAAGCAGATGGCAAGCTTGATAAATTAGAAAAGCAATCAGCTTCGATTAGAGACAAAGGCGGCTCTAATCCTTTTGCAAATGCCTACAGTTATGGTGCAACTGCCAAGAGTGTTCAGTTCATCTCTATTACGGGTGCTGAATCTCCAGTAAAAGTTGATCCGAGTGTGAAATTTGTATTTAAAGCAAATGACGCTGAAGTAGATCCGGAAGGCGTATTTATTGTTTACGAAGCTGTAATCGCAAGAAAGATGCGCGAGGTTTATGTAAAGAAGGATTTTGGTAGAAATGTAAAAGATAAAGAAGTATCTCTTTCATTTGAAAAAATCCAACCAGGTGTTTACAAAATAACTCCACAAAATCTTAAACCAGGTACTGAATATGGTATCGTTCCTAACACTGAAGGAGCATCTAAAATTGTTTATCTTTTTGGAACTACAGGTGAAAAACCTAAAGGCAAGAAAAAATAACTCAACTAACTCTAAACAGAAGAGGCTGAAACGTAATGTTCTCAGCCTCTTTTTTTATGCCCCTGTTTGAGATAACTCCCTTTCTGTTGTAACGGATTCTACTGTGTTGTACCAAACAATCAAGTATAGCCTTTTGATTGCTTTGAGAAAATTAACTGCTGCTTACAAAACAAACTTGTTCCATTTTGCTAAGGCAGTATGATTCATGATATTACTTAAATCCAGCATTAAGTTTTGCAGATATGTTTTGAAGGGCTGCAATATTATAGCTGTTCTATCCCTATCACCTTATTGCATCGCATCATGCGCTTCCTTATTTTTTATACAAAACCGTTTTATCTGCACTTTAGGCTCGGCTTACTACAATTCGCACGCATTTGTTGTACCAAAGTGTTTAAGGTATCTACATTTACATCGTCAATAAAATGACCTAATCTATTTTATAGAACATGAAGACAATATTATTTTATGCCCTTGCTTTGGGTGTAGTGTTTTTTCCATCGTGCAAAAGCAAGCCTTTGGTGAAGCCCGAGCGCAAGGAGATAATTGAAGCTGTGTATGCATCGGGCTATGTAGTTTCAAAAAACGAATACAAGCTGTATGCACTTGGAGATGGCTACATAACACAACATTTGAAAAAAACAGGCGATGCGGTTAAAGCTGGTGATGCAGTGTATGTGATTCAAAGCGATGCGCAGCAGGCGAGGTATAGCGCGGCAAATGCGGCATATCAGTTTGCTTCAGGCAATGCGAAAGATAATTCGGCTTCATTGCAAGAATTATGGAATGCCATCAACACTGCGCAACTCAAATTTCAGAATGATTCACTTTCGTTTACCCGTTCAAAAAATATGTTTGAGCAGAATGTAATCAACCGCAATGAGTTTGATAAGGTGCAGTTGGCTTTTAATGTTTCGAAAAATGATTTGCAGAATGCGCGCGAGCGTTACAGGAAAACCAAAGACCAATTAGCTGTGGATGCTAAAAATGCACAAAGCAGTTTGCAGGCTGCGGCAACCGATGCTGGCAATTATTCTTTGAAAAGTATTATAAACGGTATGGTGTATGAGACCTATAAGGAAGTGGGCGAAATTGTGCGTAAGAATGATTTAGTAGCTTTGTTGGGCGATAAGGAAGAGAAAGTTTTGCAGCTATCTGTTGACCAGCAGGATATTGAAAAGGTGCAACTGGGGCAGCAGGTGTTGGTGAAAATTGATGTGACCGGAAATAAAATATACAAAGCTATTGTTACAAAAGTTTATCCCGCAATGAATCAAAACGAACAGAGCTTTAGGGTGGATGCGATATTTGAAAAAGGTTTTAATGTGAACTTTACAAGAACATCGGTGGAAGCAAATATTGTGATTGCTAAAAAGGAAAGTGCATTGGTGTTGCCGCGCAAGGTGATTTCTGCTGATAATAAAGTGAAAGTGAAAGGCGGCAATGAAGTTCAGTTGGAACTGGGTATTGGAAACCTGTCGGAAGTAGAAGTGCTAAAAGGACTAAGCGGCAACGAGGAAATAGAAATGCCTAAGGAAAAATAGAGAAAACAGATGCGAGATGATGGAAAATTAAGGCTTGTCAGCGGCTTTAGCCGCTTGTTAAAAGCAATACACCTATGAATCAGAAAAGCCCTCGGTTTTAACCGTGGTAGATAAATAATATAAATGAATGTAAATTTTGAAATTGCGAAAACTCACCTGCTGTCAAAGAAGCGGCAAACGCTAATTGCTATGCTGGGTGTAACATTCGGCATCGGCATGTATATACTGATGATTAGTTTTATGACGGGCTTCAACGAATATCTCGAAGACTCCCTGCTTTCGTCCACGCCTGATGTGCGCATCTATAACGACATAAAAACAGACTACAGCAACACGCTTTTGAAAGAGATTATAGATTCAACTAAAACAATGGCAGTGGTGTATCACCCAAAGCCTAAAGACATTCAACCGAACTTAAAAAACCCTAACGCTATCATTTCGGATTTGAAGAATGATGAGCGCACATTGGCGATTTCGCCTCAACTTACAACACAGGTTTTTTACAGCAGCGGTCCGGTACAAATAAACGGTTCTTTGCAGGGTGTAAATATTTTGGAAGAAGCTAAACTTACTCGCCTGAGTGAAAAAATGAAGACTGGAAAAATTGAAAGTCTGCTTACGATTGACAATGGTATTTTGATGGGGCATGGCTTAGCTAAAAAGCTGAATGTAAAAGTGGGCGACCTTATCAGTCTAGCCACACCAAAGGGCACATCGCTACGCTTGCGTGTGGTGGGCACGTTTCAATTTGGCATTGGCACTTTAGATAATGTGCGCAGTTATGTAAGCCTGAACAAAGTGCAGCAGTTGATGGGGAAAGACAATCAATATATCACCGACATCAACATCAAGTTAAAAGACAATTCGCTTTCAAAAACTGCTGCCAGAGATTATGCTGCGAAGTATCATTACTTGTCTGAAGATTGGGAAAAAACAAACGCTTCGGCAATGGTGGGAATCAAAATTAGAAATACCATGACGGCAGTAGTGAGTTTTACATTGTTGATGGTTGCGGGTTTTGGTATCTATAACATCATGAACATGACCATTCAAAACAAATTGAAAGACATTGCAATTTTAAAGGCGCAGGGTTTTAGCGCGAGAGATGTACGTCAAATATTCCTTACACAATCTATAACGATTGGGATATTGGGTGCAATTTTTGGCATGATACTTGGCTTTGCAATGAGCTATGGTGTATATAGTTTACCATTTCCCGAAAATGAATTTATCAGCATCACGCGATTTCCGGTTACCTTTCATATCAAGCATTATGTATTTGCGGTTGTGTTTGGCATCATCACCACTTTATTAGCAGGATTGTTTCCAAGTATAAAGGCAGGAAAGATTGACCC
>CAZKHZ010000067.1:9918-12385 GCA_964552715.1 uncultured Chitinophagaceae bacterium
AGCGCAGCGGCTTTAGCCGCTTTATTAAAAAACATTCCATGAATCAAACAGCCCACGGTTTCAACCGTGGGCAAATAGAAATAAAATGACAACTCAACAAATAATTGCAACACCAAATATACCATCAGCAGCCGCTGGCAGGGATGTGATTTTGCAAGCTCGTAATTTGAATAAGCATTTTACAGAGCCTGAAGATTTTCATGTGCTGAAGAACATCAACTTCACTGTACGCGAAGGTGAGTTTTTGAGCATAGTGGGCAAGAGCGGTTGTGGCAAATCCACACTACTCTACTTACTTTCAACTATGGACACAGACTACACAGGCGAGATAATTATTCAAGGCAAGAAGCTAACTGGGCAAACACAAGAGCAACTCGCAAAGTTCCGTAATCAGCACATTGGTTTTGTGTTTCAGTTTCATTTTTTGTTGCCTGAATTTTCAGCATTAAAAAATGTAATGATTCCTGCTGAAAAGTTGGGAAAGTATTCAAAGAGTGAGATTGAAGATAGAGCTTATGAAAAGTTGAAATTGTTAGATATGAAAGATCATGCACTAAAACAATCTTCAAAGCTAAGCGGAGGGCAAGCACAACGTGTTGCCATTGCTCGTGCGCTCATCAACGACCCTGCAATTATCATGGGTGATGAACCAACAGGTAATTTAGATTCTGTAAATACCAAAACGGTATTTGATATTTTGAAAGGTCTTTCTGTAGATAAAAAACAAACCATAATTTCGGTAACACACGACCCTGAGTTTGCCGCTGCAAGCGACAGGGTAATTGAAATGAAAGATGGAGAAATAGTTTAACAAGATGAATGCAAGACAGACAGTTTATTGGAATAAATTAAAGTTAGATAGAGAAACTATTGTAGGTCTCTATTCGCTGTTGGCAGTTACATTGTTTGGTTCTGTTATTGGTGCCTTAGTGTTTAGAAACGAAAGTTTGAAATGGCATTTGATAACTGCCACCATGACGGCTATCGGCTTGCTTTTTATCGCCATCACTTTCCGAGTAATTGATAAGGTATTAGATAGATATTATTCTTTTGAGGAAAATGTATTTAAAAGGTTTTTCATTCAACTTACAGCTTGCGTAATTGCAATAGGTGTATTCAGGTTTGCTATGTATTTGCTTGTTGGAGATACTATATTACAGAATTTACATATTGACACTTTTCCCGTTGAACTGCTTGGTTTGGCAGTGTTGGTAAACGCGCTGATTTGTGCCGTTTACATTTTGTCAATTATGGGTTACCGTTTCATTCAGCGTTGGAAAGAAAGTTCCATTAGAACCATTGAACTTGAAAAAGAAAAAGCCATTGTGCAGTTTGAGAATCTCAAGAATCAGTTGAACCCACATTTTCTCTTCAATTCGCTCTCCTCATTAAATAGTTTGATTGACGAGAACCCCAAGTTAGCATCAGAGTTTTTGCAACAACTTTCAAAAGTGTATCGCTACCTTTTAGAAAACAATGAAAAGAGTGCTGTAAGCCTTGATAAAGAATTGAACTTTATTGAAAACTATTTGAGTTTACTCACCACTCGTTTCGAGAAAGGATTAAACATTTCTATCGAAATAGGAGCGGAGTGCAAAGAAAAAATGCTTACGCCCGTTACGCTTCAAGTGTTGATTGAAAATGCCATTAAGCACAACATCACCAGCGCAAAACAGCCACTTAATATTTCTATAAAAACCGAGGGCGACTTTTTGTTGGTGCAAAATAACTTGCAACGCAAAAGCATTATATCACACTCACATCAAAAGGGTTTGAATCAATTGCGAACACTTTACAGCTACATCACCGAAACGCCCATCGAAATAATTGAAACATCAGATTCCTTCACAGTTAAAATACCATTGTTGTCATGAAGATTGTAATCGTTGAAGACGAGCCACTAAATGTAAAAAGCCTGCGCAAGCTCATTAAACAAATCAAGCCCGATGCAGAAGTTATTAATGAATTAGATACCGTAGCATCCAGTGTGGAGTGGTTTAAAACACACCCGCAACCCGACTTGGTTTTTATGGATATTCAGTTGGCTGACGGCATCAGCTTTGACATTTTTAAGGAAGTGGACATCACTGCGCCAATCATTTTCACAACTGCTTACGATAAATATGCCATCCATGCTTTTAAGGTTAACAGCATTGATTATTTGCTAAAGCCAATTGAGTTAGAAGCATTACAAAAAGCCTTTGAGAAATTAGATAGACTTCATGCAAGTGCCAATTTGGTAAGCGAGCAAATGCAATTGTTTCTCCAAAGCATTCGCAATCCTACAAAGCAATACAACGAGCGGTTCTTGGTGCACGATAAGGGCGGCATGGCTCCTGTTAAAGCGGCTGATGTGGCTTACTTTATCAAAGAGTCCATCATTTATTTAGTAACCAACGCCAACCAAAAACTAGTTACCGATTACCACACTTTAGATGAGTTGGAAGAAATCGTAAACCCCGAGCAA
>CAZKHZ010000067.1:12395-16870 GCA_964552715.1 uncultured Chitinophagaceae bacterium
AAGTCAAGTAGCGAACTATAAAAAGCATTACACAGGCAAAATGACCGTTCATATCAAAATAGACCCCAAAATAGAGTTAGATGTCAGCCGCGAAAAGAGCCATGAGTTTGTGAATTGGTTAGAGCATTAAAGAACTGGCACAATAATTTACACCAAATTTTTCAAAAGGGTATGAACTTTAGTTCATACCCTTTTTCTTTTACTCAATGTCTCACACAAGCAGACTTTTTCTGCCCAAATCCTATTCTTTTTTCACATCAGCCTCATCCATCTCTAGCTTTTCCTCATTCATCTCTGGCTTTCCCTCATCCATCCAAAATAGGCTTTCAGCAACCATGTGTTTTGCGGGCAAATGATTCAATCAATCGGGCAGGTACCCCCGAAAGTACGGTCATCATTCGTTCATTTTTTAAACAAAACAAACATGAAAGTTTTAGCTTTTGTATGCCTACTTGGCATCAGTTTTTTATCGCCTACAAAAGGCACTTTTGCTGCATCCGAAAAAACAAGCGCAGAAAAGAAAATTGTTAACTGTTCACTCGAAGGTCAACAACTGTTGGCATCCAGCAGCCAAAGCGATGGGCAATTGAAGTGGATAAAGGTAATCAGTTACCCAGCCCTTTCTATAGTAGCCTCCACCACATGCGATGGCTACTCTTGCTCATTAAGCGTTAGCGGATTACCAGCAGGGCAATATTATGCCGAAGTGCTTTGCAACAGAACCACATACACATTCTGGTTCACCTTATAAGGCACAATTAATTCAGTTGCAGTAGTCGCATTTGCGAATTCCATAAACATACACAGCCCGCACAATTCAGGTGCGGGCTTTTTTGTGTAGTAATTCAAGCATATTTATTATCCAATTCTTGCCAGGGAAATAAGGCTCCTTAGAGAGCAAAGCTAAAATCTTCTCATCAGAACTATTATCAACGCTTCCTACCAATCTTTCAGCGTATTTAATAAAGAGTTTAAACAAATACACATACTGAGCAAAGCCTTCTTTGTTGCGCACAATAAACTTTGTAAATGCCTCCAATGAATTTAATAGCCCCTTCTTATCCTCCTTGTCATATTCATACAAACACATAAACTGCCATCGCCTTATTACTGTGTTAAATAGTACATCATCTTTTGCCTGGGCAGTTTGCAAGCATTGAATTGCCTGCTTGTATTCCTGTTTTGCATAGTGCAACAAACCAATTGCAAATCCCGAGTTATGGTCTCTATATTGTTCAGGAAGTAATGGAGTATATTTTTCAATAAACGCTGCCAACCAAGCCACCCTCATTTTAGTAATCACTGCATTAGAAGCGATATTTCTATATGTAACGGGCAACAATTTACCACCCTCAATAAAAATATCATTCCTCATCTTCCATTCCATCCACCACAGGTATTCAGCCGATGCAGATTCAATCCCTCTGTTGCTCCACTGCAAACAAAGGTTCACAGCAAAATCACATGCTTCCACAGCCGTTTGCAAAGGCTTTCCATCGCTGCCACTTGCCACAAAATCTTTCAATTCATTATAGTATTTGCTATATGCTTTATAATCGGTTTCACACAGCATTTTGTATATGGTAACAAACACAAAAGTATATGGATGTGCAGGATTGCAACAGGGCTTCAATACCTCCAATATTTCAACCTCATTAAAAGAGGGTAGGGGCGTGCCAAATATCTTATTGCGGCTAATGGCTTCACACTGGTAGCGCAACTTCTTCAAAGTATAATATTCATCCAGCGTTTGCAACACAGGAGCTATATCATTCTGGTTCGTGCGCTTCAACTTTGCATCAAAGCCATTCAAACCCACCTCCGTAATCAAATGCTTGTATCCAAACACTTCAATACCTTGTTCCTTATCTTGTTCCAAATCATCAATCACCACATCATACCATCGCTTGGCTAATTCAGGCAGTCTCATTTTTTTCAAACCCGCCACCTTGTCAATATTTACCTCATACTCCTTACTATGCCAATGCTCCAGCGCAACAAAGTGCTCAAAGCACGTCAACAATTCCGAGCCTGCCCGCGATTGTGTTTTCATTGCTTTAAGTAATGGATGCTTCAATGCAATCACATCTACCGAAATATTCCGCGCTGTATAATTCGGATAAAGCCTGTGTAGATAAGCCCACAATTCAACCGCGTAGGATGGATGTTTAAAATAAGGCGACTCCATATAGTCTGCAAAGCGTTTTATCATTGCCTTGTCTGTTGCCTGCAAAGTCGAAACTATTTTTTGTAGTAGCATATTTATGTGCCAGATTGTTGTGTGAAGTGAAAGTATATAATTATTAAAAATAAAATAACGCTGAGCTACAAAGCAAAATCACTTTATGTTTGAATCAGTAAAACTATTGACTATGCGCTTTACTTCTTACCTTTTTCTATTCAGCTTTTTCTGTTCCAATGTTGCTGCTCAATATGATGAAACTATTGAGCGTACCCAAAAGTTATTAAAGCAAATTAATAGCGATACCGCCAATATTTCCTCCCCACAATATTGGGATTTATCTACCCTTGATGTGCTTTTTAATGCCATTGCCAAGGCAGATGCAGAAAAGTACGCTGAAAAATATTCTACAGCTCATTTGTTATACCTCAATAGCTTAGAAAATGGCAATACAAAACTTGCCGACTCTGCTTTTAATTTGCTTGTAAATAGCGGAAAAGAGGCTATGGCTTTTTCTGCCCCCACCACAGCAATATTATTTTTTGAAGAAGCTGAAGAAATTGCATTTAAGCTTAACCACAACTCCAAAAAAATTACAGCGCTAAGCGAGTATGCCAAAGCCCTTGCAAAATCCTATAAGCCCGAAGAAGGTATCCAAAAATTGCTCGAAGCAATGACAATAAGTGAGCAACTCAAAGACAATATATCCTTAGCCATGAATAATATTTATTTAGGTGAAATTTATAGAGCTATGGAAGACTTTGAAAGAGCTTTGCTTTACTTTAATAAAGGACAAGATTTAGCAGAAAAAATTAAAAGCCAAGCCCTACTTTGCGATGCGCTCACCAACATCGGCAGGGTGTATATAAAGCAAGCTAAATACTCAATGGCATATACCACACTTTCAAAAGCCGCGGTGTTAGATAATCAATTAAAAAATTGGGTGCGGTTAACCGAAACCGAAATGAATTTAGCCAACCTTAGTTTTAACTTATTTGATGATTTAACTACGGCTCTTAAACATGCAAGGGCAGTGGAGGGCTTGGTCAAACAATTAAAAGCAGTTGTAGTTACAGATGATATGATTGATGCTGTTATTAGACTAACAGGCACCATTCGAGAACTCAATCAAACTAAATCTGCCGATGCAATTTTAAAACTCTTTGAAACCTATAGTTTTCATGTAGTCCCCAACAGATTCAACCTTGCTAAAATCTACCAACAACTTGCTTTGAATAGTGCTTATCGTTACGAATATCAAGAAGCTTATGAGTACAATATCAAGTACCATCATCTCAACAACAGCATCATAGAAATGGAAAAAAATCGTGCCGTTAAACTTTTGGAAATAGAGTTCGAAACACAAAAGAAAGTACTCACCATCGCCCAACAACAAAAAGCCCTCGCCATTTCCACCCTCTTCGGTGCCGAAAAGCAAAAAGCCCTTGCCCTCTCCCAAGCCGAAACACAACAAAAAGAACTTGCCCTACAGCGCAAACAAAACGAACTAATTGCCGAGCAACTCGCCAAAGCACAAACAGAAAAACAACTAAGCATCACAAAAACAAAACAACTACAATCATTAGCCGAAAACCAAGCCCAAAGAACCCGCACCATATACATCCTCATTGCCGCAGCAATCCTACTCCTTGCGCTCTCTGGCATATACTTCTTTCGCCAAAAACAACTCCAATTACAATACACCATCCAAAACCTCAAAGCCGAAATGATAGCCACCAAATCGCAAATAGAAACACACTTCACCTCCAATGCATTCAGTGCCCTGCGCACACACCTCGCCCAAAACCCCCAACAAGCTCAACAATACCTCATCCAACTCTCCACCTTCATGCGCGACAAACTCAATCAATCCAGCATCCAAGAAATTACCCTCCAACAAGAAATCAATACACTCACCAACTACCTCCAACTCGAACAAATTAGATTAGAAAATTCATTCACCTTTATCATAAACATAGCACCCCACATTCAAGCCCACACCACCACCGTACCCGCCCTCATCCTCCAACCCATTGTCGAAAACAGCATCCTCCACGGCTTCAGCAACATACCCCATCAAGGCAACATCCACATAGACATCACCGCACACAACAACCAACTCCAATACACCATCACCGACAACGGTGTAGGGCGCAAAGCAAATCCCAACAACCCCACACCCCGCCTATCAGTAGGCACCACAATCACACAACAACGCCTCCAAAAATTCGCCCAACTCCTCAACAAAAAGTCCACCTTCCTCATCACCGACCTCCCCCAAGGCGTGCAAGTC
>CAZKHZ010000068.1:0-16769 GCA_964552715.1 uncultured Chitinophagaceae bacterium
AACTACTTTACTGTTAGCCAAACTTTCAGTTTCAGTTCAAGCGTTGAGGACTTAACACAATATTTAGCACAGAGGTAGCGTTGTATTATTGAACACAAATTATTGGTCATTCGGCAGAAGAAAAAAACGGCATTAAGCCAAAACATTCTTCTGCTGGATGACCTTATTTTTGCCCAATTTATTAAGTTCAAAAAGCGAACATATTAGTTCAACCAGATTGGTAATGCTGCTGCATGAAAAACAAAAAGTTATTGCTTCACCTGCTTGGCGGCTTTTTTCTCTTGCTTCTTTAAATAAGCATCATCGCGCTTTTTGCCACCAAACACAGAAATGTTGATGTAGCGATATGGATTTAGTTTTACGTCCTTCAACAATTTGTCTAAGCTATTTACAGCAGTGTCAATGTCAGCATATAACTTTTCATCTTTCACCAGTTTGCCAATAGTCCCTTTACCATTGTTTACATTGTCCAAAATGGCTTGCAATTCGCCTATCGCATTCTTAGCATTTTCTATAGTACCTTTTAAATCTGCTGCGGCAACAGTGTCGGTAATGTTTGCAACATTGCTCAACAATCGGGTAATATCTGCATTGCTCTTTTGAAGATTACCAGTAATACCTTCAATGTTTTTCATAGAGTTTTGAATGCTTCCACCTTTAGCCAAAACAGAAAATTCTTTTGTTATCACTTCTATATTTGCCATTGATTTATTCAAGTGCATAACAGCATCGCGAATGCTGGCATCTTCACCCGATTTGAAGAGTGTATTGATTTCTTTAAGCGTAACTTCCAGTTCGTTCAACACTGTGCCTACTTTTGCCACTACTGGATTAAACATATCAGATATACCACCGATAAAATCTGTTTGAAAGGAGGAAGGAATCGTATCTAAGTGGTCAAATATTTTGGTGTTTTTTCCTAAATCTATTTTCAAAACCTTTCCTCCAAGAAAGTCTGTGGAAACGATGGTGGCACGCGAATCTAAAGGAATTGGAATGTCATCATCAATAGTCATCTCTACAGTAATTTTTCCTGTTTGAGTGTTATACCTCATGTCACTCACCAAACCAATTTTATAGCCATTTACAACTACTTGGTTAGACTTGTAAAGCCCATCCACTTTGTCATAAACTGCATAATATTTATTCTTTGATATAAAGATGTTAGTCCCCTTCAGAAAGTAGAATCCGAGAATGAAAACAATAACAGTAATAATGCTAAAAATGCCGACTTTGGTTGCGTTGTTCACTATGTTTTTTTGTTCGTATCGGCTCAAAAATAGCCGTTTGGTTGGCTTTAGCAAATGCCTAATAAAGAAAAGGGACAGGCAGCGCATTTATCGCTCCTTGCCCCTTCATAAATTCGTATAATATTTTACTTAATCAACTTAAGCATCTCCAAAGCATCAGCATCAGTCGGATCCAGTTCCAGCATCTTGTTGAAATATAATTTTGCATTGGTTATGTCATTGTTTTGTGCATAGTAGCTACCTATGTATAAGTACGACTCTGACAAACCTCTCTTGTTCTTTATCGGGTCGGCAGCAAATTTTTCTACAAACTGCTGATAGTAAGGCAGGGCAATGAATTTAGGATTGGTTTGGTCATCCAACAGAGCCAAATTCTTTCCCCTCCACAAATAACCATCAGGCGTGGTAGGTGTGCGGGCTATAAATTGCGCAAAAAAGGTGTCGGCAGTTGCATACTCCTTGTTGAAGTAATAAGCCCTACCAACATTGAAAATATCTAGGGCAGTAAGCGAACCGCAATTGGCTTGCTTTTTGTTGTAGTAAGCAACTGCATCTGGAAATCTCTTAGCTAGATAAAGTGCCTTAGCATATTCGCTCAACAAATCGCAGTTGGTAGAATCGTTTTGCAATGCAGTAGTGAAGTATAGAATTGCATTAGTGGTATCGCCTGTAAACGAAGCCAATTTTGCAGAGTTTACATAGTCAATTGCTTTTGCTTTTACATCCGGTATAGCCCAAAATCTTTTCACTGCTTCGTAGCCATCTTTGTAGCGCTTCAATTCTAAATTAGAAGCAGCTAATACGCGCAGATAAATAGCACTGTTAGGCTCTGATTGCAAAGCTTTATTAGTTTCGGTGATAGCATTTTCATAATCTTTTATAGAGAACAAAAAGTTGATGTACTGAAATTTTGCAGCAGCGTCATCGCTATTCAATTCCATATATTTTTTGAACATCGCACCCACCTTGTCATATTGTTTGCTGAGGTAATAAACTTCGCCCAACTCTTTGTAAGCCAATGCAAGGTTAGCATCCACTTTTATAGCGCTTTCCAATGCAGTGATAGCGTCAGGATAAATTCTTCCGTTGCGGTTTACTCGGGCAATTTTGATAAGCGCAACTGCACTTTTGGTATCTAAGTCGCGCGCTGTTTCATACTTGGTTAGTGCCTTGCCAGCTTCGTTGCTTAGCAAGTAAGCATCGCCCAAAGTAATGAAGTAGTTAGTGCTTTTAGGGCTAAGTCTCACAGACTCTTCCAATGCTTTGATAGCTTCGGGCAAGTCGTTGGCGGGTGCAGATAAATAAGCCTCACCAACTTGGTATTGAATCTCTGCATTTTTGAACTTTGAAGTTTGCAAAGCGCGGTCGAAACTTAGTTTAGCGTCTTCTTTTTTATTGTTCAACAAAGCCAATTTTCCGCTAGCCACATAGCCTATCGGGCTTTTATTATCTGCATTGAAGGCATTGGCATAAAACAATTTTGCAGAGTCTGCGTCATCGTCTTTCAGATAAGCATTGCCAAGATAAAAGCTAACTGCATTTTTGTCGCTTGCAGGGTCGGCTTGCAGCTTACGCAACAATTGCTTTGCTCTGAAATAATTCTCGTTGTCAATTTCGCGCTGTGCATCCTGAATGGTTTGTGCATTCACTGTAAAGAATGCTCCGGCTAATACTGTAAAAATGATTTTCTTCATTATGTTTTCTGTATATTTTTAAAATATGTTTGCTACGATTGAGGGGGCGAAAATAAGTTTATCGGGCTATTTACCTATTTTGAATTATTTGGCATTTGGTGTGGTGTTGGTATCTATCACAATTTCACGCTCGGGCATCACCGAAGGCACCAGACCTGCATGAAGAAAAATTCTTCCCGCTTTTGGTTTGTACAAAAAGTTCACGAAGCCGATTGACAGTTTGTCTTTAAAGTCTGTAACGATAAAATTTACGGGCGTTACTAAAGGATAATCACCAAGATAGATGTCGCTTTGATTGGCAGAAGTGGTGATGAACATTGTATCCTTTTTCGATTCAATTTGCATCACCGAAATTCCTTTCAGCAACTCTTTTGTTCTGTAAGCATTTCCATCGCTGATGGCTGAGAAGGAAATAAAGCCCAGTACATCTTTATTTCTGCGCACGTAATTCACCACACTATCGGCAGTGTTTAAAGCAAAAAATTTCGACTTAATATTTTGCAGGTTCAAACCCTCGGCAATTGTTTTTGCCATGTAGCTTTGCTTGCCTTCCACCACAATTGTTTTGCTGCCCGATATAAGTATCTGCTGCAATTCAGCCAAACCAATTTTATTGCTGCTGTTTTGGCTGCTTGCAATTATTGCAATGGCATTTTTAGCGGCTGCATGCTCGCGTGGTTTGATGCTGTTGGTAGCTTCCACCTTTTTAAATTCTGCCACACTTAGCTTTCTTGAAATCACCGCTGTGCGGCATTTTCCGCTCAGTAAGTTTTCTAAAATTATCTGCTCGGGCAAAAATTCAAACTCAATTTTTGCTTCAGTATAGTTCAATTCAAAAATTTCTGATTGTTGCAACATAATACCGCGTAGGGCTTCATCGCATTGCACCTTCAGCAAGCCTTTATTCATCTCTTCTACGGTAGGGTAGTATTCTATTTTGCCTCCGTTATTGCAAGCAGAAAAAAGAATGATGCTTAATAATATTGGAATGAATTTCAGAAGTGTGACATTGGAAATGTGATTGAATACAGACACACCCCTAACTTTTCCGCTCTGCCCACTGCCTACTGTCACCTGCTCGTTCATAACTCCTCTTGTTTAGCTCTTTTATATTCTGCCCAAAAAGTGAAGAAGCGATAGCCGCCATAAATCAGCATCAGGCTACCAAATAGCAGGCGGGTGTTTACATCGGCACCGTTGGTTACCGATGGAACCAAAATCAGCACCAAGCCCATTGCTATAAAAACTAAAGAGAATAATAGCCTCAACATCACGTTGGGATATTTGGAAAGAAGAGAGAAGAATCCGTTCATGCCTATAAATTTTGGATGGCGAAACTACAATCTTCTGTTAAAACAGAAAGCTGAATCTATAAGCCAAAAGTAAATGCAACAACTTTTATGAAGCAGTAAAACCAAAAGTATGCTGCCCAGCACTTAGTTTCGCGCCAAATTATTGATAATGGCTGTAAGTAAGGAAGATGTAATCAATGCGCTGCGCAAAGTGGACGACCCCGATTTGAAAAAGGATTTGGTTACCTTAAATATGATAAGCGATGTGGAGATTGCAGGCAATGCCATACGCTTTACTGTGACGCTTACAACGCCCGCCTGCCCGCTAAAGGAGAAGATTAAAAAAGACTGTGTGGATGCCGTTTTGGCTATTGCCCCCGATGCCGAAATTGATGTGGTGATGGATGCCAACGTTACCAGCGTGCGCAATACCAACCTCAATATTTTGCCTAGCGTAAAGAATGTAATTTGTGTAGCATCGGGCAAGGGCGGTGTGGGCAAGTCCACGGTTTCTGTAAACCTTGCGCTGGCTTTGGCGGCACATGGTGCCAAGGTGGGTTTGATAGATGCCGATATTCACGGACCCTCTATCCCCATCATGCTGGGCATTAAAGGCAAACGCCCCGAGGTGCGCCAGATAAAAGATAAGCATTACATCCTGCCTATTGAGACGCACAACATCAAAGTGTTGTCTATTGGTTTGCTGATAGACGAACGCCAAGCGGTGGTATGGCGTGGACCCATGGTAACCTCCGCGCTGCGACAGTTTGTGACAGATACCATTTGGGGCAAGCTTGATTACTTGGTTGTGGACATGCCTCCGGGCACAGGCGATGTACATTTAACTATGGCGCAAACGGTGAATGTGTCGGGTGCTATCATTGTAACCACGCCACAAGAAGTTGCGCTGGCAGATGCCCGCAAGGCACTTTCAATGTTTAGGCTTGAAAGTATCAACGTACCCGTGATTGGCGTGGTAGAGAACATGTCCTATTTTACGCCTGAAGAACTGCCCGAAAATAAGTACTATATTTTTGGAAAAGATGGTGGCAAGCGCCTTGCTGAGGAATACGAAATTCCATTCCTCGGGCACATACCTATTGTGCAATCCATTCGCGAAGGTGGCGACACGGGCAAGCCCGCTGTGCTGAACGATGAAACTCCGCTTTTGGTGCGCGAAGCCTTCCACGAACTGGCGGTAAATGTGGCGCGCAACATCGCCATCAAAAATGCTGAAAAGGGTGTGGTGGTGCAAGCGGTAGCAACAAATGATATTGAGCCGTTGTAGGCTGTGTATTTTCAAGGCAATTTTAAGAACGACTTTGTTAAGAGATTACTTCGTCTCTTACTCCTATGACGTAGTAAAACAAAATCGTTTGTTAAACTAAATTTGAAATTTTAGAGATAATTCCTTTACCAGTAATTAAGCTATGACAACACGCGATTTTAAGTATAAAAGACTGTATTGATGATATCGTAAAATACTTTTAGTGAGGTCTATTACTTTTTAGGAAACTTCATTTTGTAATCCACACTCACTTTGCCTCGGCTGATATTTTCTAATTTACCTTTTAGCAAACTTCTTTTTAAAGGCTTTAGGTGATCAATAAAAAGTTTGCCCTCTATGTGGTCATATTCATGCTGTATGACGCGGGCAGTTAAACCTCTAAAAGTTTCTTCTTTGAATTCAAAATTACGGTCGTAGTACTGAATAGAAATAGTATCCAATCGCACTACTTTTTCGCGAATAGTTGGCAGACTTAGACAGCCTTCTTCATAGCTCCATTCTTTGCCTGTTTCGTCAAACAATTTAGGATTGATAAATACATCGCGAATACCTTCGGGATTATCTTCTTCATCGCCATCTTCTATCATTCTAAGGCTATCTACCACAAATACGCGAATAGATTTATCTACCTGCGGAGCAGCCAGACCAACGCCTTTGGCACGTTCCATGGTATCGAACATGTTATCAATAAATTCTTGCAGGTTGGGATAGCTCTTTTCAATATCCTCGCCACGTTTTCTCAAAACTGCATCACCATAAGCCACAATCGGGAGTACCATCTTTATTTCTGTTGTTGTTCTAAATCCTTTCTCTCTAAAAAAGACTGCAAGATAATGGTGGCACTCACTTTATCAACTGTAGCCTTCACCTGTCTTGCCTTTTTATTCACCCCGCTCATCAAAATTGCTTGTGTTGCCATTTTAGAAGTAAAGCGTTCATCAATGCGATGAATATTTTTATCTGGAAATTGCTGTTTCAGCCATTGGGCAAAAACTTCAATGTCTTTTACAATGTCATTTTCCTCATACTTTTTATTGTAGGGAATGCCCACCACAAAAGCCTGCACATCTTCCTTTGCCAGATAATTTTTAAGGAAGGTTTTTATATTTTTTGTTTCAATTGTATCCAAACCATTGGCTATGATTTGCAGCGAATCGGTAACGGCAACGCCCACCCGCTTTCTTCCGTAATCAAAAGCCATGATACGCGCCATTCTTATTTTTTAATGACGTTTGACTTGACGGTAAGTACCGTTTGACGAGGTTCTGTATTAGCTTCTACAGTAACGGTTTTGGCTTGATCGCCCTCTTTGCCTTCGCTGTTGAATTCTACTAAAATCTCACCAGTTTTGCCTGGGGCAATCGGCTCTTTAGGATACTCTGGAACAGTGCAACCACAAGAACCTGTTGCATTGGTAATCACCAGATTTTCGGTGCCTGAATTGGTGAAAGTGAATTTTGTTTTCACTCTTTCTCCCTGTGTAATTGAGCCAAAGTTATGTTCGCTTTTTGCAAATGATATACCTGATAAAGGAATGTTTAAAGGTGGGGGAGTTACGGGATTTTCTGCATTGGCAGGGTCTATTGGGGGTGCACCTCCGTGGCTTTGGATATAGTCTTTCAACTCCTTTTCTACAGCCAATACTTTCAATTCATTTTGCTTTACTGCTTGATTGTTTAGAAAAAAACCGACACCGGCAGCTAGCAGTGCAACTACAGAAATAACTAATGGTATGTTTTTCATTGTATAAAATTTTTGCGCGAATATACACTGCTTGCTTGCTTTGATTCTAAAATTTCTTTAACAAGACTTATTGTTTTGTTAGCTTTTGAATCGGGCTTGCTGTAAAAAATACAATTAGGTTTGTTTGATAAACAAACAAGGTTATGAAACATTTTTCGCGTAAAGATTTTTTGCTTACATCGGCAGTTGCCGGTGCAGGTTTGTTGTTACCAAAGTCTGTAGCTGCATTGGTTCCCTCCACACGCAAAAGAGTTTTAAGAGTAGCACATATTACGGATGTGCACGTTCAGCCCGAAGCTCCGGCACCACATGGTATGGCAAGATGCCTGCATGAAATACAATCGCTTGCCGATAAACCGGATATTATTTTCAATACAGGCGATTCAATTATGGATGCTTTAGGAAAAGATAAAAGCCGTGTGCAGCAGCAATGGGATGTGTGGAACAGTACTTTAAAGAATGAGAATAGCTTGGAGATTGTTAACTGCCTTGGCAATCATGATATTTGGGGTTGGGGAACGCTTTCGGCTAAGCGCACCGACTCAAACTATGGCAAACAATGGGCTACAGAAATGTTTGGCTTAAAAAACAGATTCTATAGTTTTGATAAAAACGGTTGGCACTTTATTGTATTGGATAGCATGAGCCACAAAACGTTGGGCTATACAGCAAAAATAGATGATGTACAATTTGACTGGCTGAGTGAGGATTTAAAGAAAACACCTAGTGAAACTCCCGTGTGTGTTTTGAGCCACATTCCTATTCTTTCGGCTTGTGTGTTTTTTGACGGGCAAAACTTAAAAGGGACTAACTGGCAGGTGCCGGGCGCGTGGATGCATCAAGATTCAAAGCGTTTGAAAAATCTTTTCACTTTCCATCCAAACGTAAAAACTTGCTTGAGTGGACACATTCACCTAATTGATAAGGTGGAATACAATGACGTGAGTTATTACTGCAATGGAGCCGTGAGTGGCGCATGGTGGGGAGGCAATTATCATGAGTTCCCCCCTGCATTTGCATTGATGAACTTTTACGATGATGGCACTGTGGAGCGCGAAATAGTTTATTACAATTGGCGAGGAGCTTAGAGCTTGCAATGAAATAACCTAAACACTTAGTTTGAGGGCATGAGCAGTGCTAAAATAATGTAGAGTAGAAATCCAGTACCAAATAAAAGTAAGAAAGCAATAAATGCTATGCGAACTACAGTTTTGTCCACATCCAAATAGTTGCCTAATCCACTACATACTCCAAAAATCATTTTCTCACCTTTTACTAATCTGTTCATACTTAAAATTTATTTTGAAACAATAGATAAATCTTCTACCAAAGGCTCTGTAGCCGTACCTTTCTCTAATCTACTTATTAGCCTTTTGTGCGTATTTTTAATGTAGCTGTTGTCATTAAATATCCTCGACATCATTATACTGCCTTCAACTTCTGCCACACTTCTCTCAGCTAATTCATTGGCAATTTGTTCGGGGTATTTTTCGATGTAAATATATTTGATAGCATCAAAAAAGTCTTGAAAAAACTGACGAATGATTGGATTGAATTCGGGAATTACCAATGCACTTTCTACACCCATGTTGCCATACATTTTTCCTGTAGAATCATCAAAGAAAATTCGCTCGGAGGCTTTAAACATATTCTTGAAGCGCACAGTTGCGGGAACATTCTTTTGGTAAGCCAATGCGAATACTTCTTGTTTGAAATATTCGTGAACGTAGCGAATTACTTTCTCCATCAAATCTTCTTTGCTTTTAAAGTAATGATAGAGGCTGCCTTTCAAAATTCCGCAGGATTTAGCGATGTCGCTCATGCTAGTGCTGTGAAAACTGCGCTGTCTAAAAAGAATCAGTGATTGAATGATAATGTGTTGCTCGTCAACTTTCTGTTTGGGCATAACTATCGCAAACGTAAGAAATTTGCAATTTCAATGCTGTTGTAGTTTATCTTATTACATATTTTATGGTTGAAAATCTTTCAGACGTATCTTTTTCTAAATTTTAACGTACCACAACCCACTTTTCACAATTTCATATTTTTTCAAACACTATATTCGTCACCCTCATCATGGAACAATTCTTTGCTTCTCTTTTTATTATACTTACCAGCACTGCAAAATTCAGTTTGGTTTCATTTGCTGTAATTGCCTCTGGGCTTGGTATTCAAAGTGCATTGATGAACCTAGCAGGTGGTATAATTGGTGTTATTGTGTTTACTTATTTGGGAAGTAAAATAAGTGTGTGGTTAGTAAAGAAATGGCCCAACAAATATGGCAAGCGTTTTTCAAAAAGAACCAGAATGCTGGTAAGGGTTAAAAGAAATTTCGGCTTAGGTGGCATCGCATTCTTAACGCCAATATTTTTATCTATACCTGTTGGTGTTATGTTTTGTTTGTCCATCACTAACAACAGAAGACGTATTCTTTGGAACATGATTGCCGCTTGTGTGTTTTGGGGCTTAGTAGTGTTTGTGCCCTACTTTGTTTTCGGGTTCAATGTAAAATCAGCATTGGTTTCTATCTTTTAATTGTTGCAAAGCCAACAAATCTCCCTTCGTTTTAACCTTTTCACATTTCACCGATTTAAAATTTCCATTTTCGCAGCCTTGTGAATTCAGGAATCTATTTTGAGTCTTCCCCTTGGTGGTTATTGGCTTGTGCAGTGTTGGGTGTCGGCTATGCTGCCTTGCTTTACTTTCGCGAAAAGAAAATTACAGATGTTGCAGCAAACAGAAAATGGTTGTTGTGGAGTATGGCTGTTTTTCGTGCGCTATGCGTTACGGTGATTGCAATTCTGTTATTGGCTCCTTTTCTAAAAATCCGTTTTACTAAAGAACAAAAACCTGTTATCGCTATTCTGCAAGACAACAGCGAATCGGTGAGACACAGTTTTAAGGGAAATGATTCTACTGATTTTGAAAACAAGTTAAATGCGCTTCGAGATAAATTAAAAGGCAAGTTTGAAGTAGCTGCATATTCTTTTGGCGATAAACTTTCGCCCGAAATCAATTTTAGTTTTAATGATAAGTCAACCAATATCTCGCAGGCTATTGAAGAAATAAATGAGCGTTACTTTAATAGGAATCTGACAGGTGTAATTCTTGCAAGTGATGGTATTTATAATCAGGGAGTGAATCCGGTGTATGCTGCCGCAAAAACTACCTGTAATATTTACACCATTGCTTTGGGTGATACCACCTTGCAGCGAGATTTTAAATTTGGCAATGTACTGTTCAATAAAACTACTTACCTGAATGAGCAATTGGCTTTGCGTGTAAGTGTTGAAGCCGCTAACCTACAAGGCAATGTGGCAGAATTTAAAGTGGAAGAATTGGGTGAAGGCACAGATAAAAAGCTACGCTATTCTAAAACAATTTCCATTGCATCGCAACAAACTATTCAAACTTTTGATGTGCTACTACCTGCTGAGAAAATAGGCGTGGTGCATTACAGGCTAACACTTTCGGAGTTGCCGGGTGAAGTAACTTACCGCAACAACGCGCGTGATATTTATGTGGAAGTGCTGGATGGAAGGCAACAAATATTATTGGTGGCAAATGCTCCGCATCCCGATATTGCGGCATTGAAAACAGCCATTGAAAGCAGCAAGAACTTTTCTGTGAAAGTGGTGAATGCAGAAGATTTCAATGAGCCATTAAACGCATATAGTTTAGTAATTGCGCATCAATTGCCTTCACAAAAGAACAAGGCAACAAGTTTGTTTGAAAAGGTAAAACAACTCAATAAGCCTGTGTTGTATGTTACAGGAAATCAAACACAATACGGTGAATGGTCGAAGCTACAAAGTGCTGTAAATATTAGTGCTTCGGGAGATAGATATAACGAGGTTGGTGGGCTGTACAATAAAAACTTTTCACTCTTTACCGTTTCCCAAACTACAGTTGATGCAATTTCTAAATTTCCTCCTATAGCTGTTGCCTTTGGCAATTTTGCTACCAATCCTGCCAGTCAAACATTGTTGTTTCAGCGCATCAATAATGTAAGCACAGACTTTCCACTTATAACATTTTTTGAAGCAGGTGAAACTAAAGTTGGTGTAATATGTGGTGAAGGAATCTGGCGTTGGCGTTTGTATGATTTCATTCAAAATAAATCGCATAATGCAACGAATGAAATTATCAACAAGACGGTACAATTTCTTTGCGTAAAAGCAGATAAAAGACCATTCAGAGTGTCGCTACCAAAAACAATTTTTAATGACAATGAGCCTATCACTTTTGATGCACAATTGTTGAATGCAAACTTTGAATTGGTGAATACGCCCGATGTAGATATTGTGTTACGCAACAAAGAGGGCAATGAATATCCATATCAGTTTTTGCGAAGCGAAAATGCTTATAACCTTAATGCAGGAAATTTACCTGTGGGCGATTACACCTACTCAGCTAAAACGAAATTGGGTAACGTAGCGCACAATGCCGGTGGCAAGTTTGCTATCAGCCCATTGCAATTAGAGGCAATGCGCACACGTGCCGACCATGAAGTGTTATTGCAACTTGCTGCACAGCACAATGGCAAAATGTTTTATCAAAAAAACATGGAGACACTTGCCGATGCAATACTTAGTTCCAATTCTGCAAAGCCAATTCTTTACGATACCTACCTTACCGAATCAGCCATTAATCTTAAATGGATTTTTGCATTGATTTTATTGCTATTGAGTGCCGAATGGTTTACCAGAAAGTATCTTGGGGCTTATTAGAAAACAAGTACGACAGTGAAAAAACAAATCATCGAAAAAATTAGTGTTACAGGCATTTCTGCGGAAGGTTTTGGAATAGGCAAATTGGAAGATGGCAAAGTGGTTTTTGTTCCTTACACTGCTATTGGTGATGAAGCTATAGTAAAAGTTATAAAGAGTAAAAAGAGTTATGCTGAAGGTATAGTGCTTGAATTGGTAAAGCCTTCAGAAATAAGAAGATCGCCAACTTGCAGTCATTTTGGTTTGTGTGGAGGCTGCAAAACACAGCACATTCCTTATGCAGAGCAACTGCGTATAAAAGCAAAAACTGTGCGCGATGCTTTTGAAAGAATAGGCAAAGTTGCATTACCAGAAATCAATACAATTATAGGATGCGAGCATGAATTCAATTACCGAAACAAACTAGATTTTAGTTGCACCAATCGTAAGTGGCTAACTAATGAAGAATTAGAAACTATCGGAGATTCCGAACGAAGAGGTATCGGCTTTCACGTGCCGGGAAGTTTTTCGGGAATCTTGGATATTGAGCACTGCTATCTTTTAGATGCTTCGAACAAAATCAGACTTGCTATTCGAGATTTTGCACTGCAACACAACTATTCTTTTTACAACATAAAAGATAAAGTGGGCTTGCTGCGCAATGTGTTGGTTCGCACTACAAGTACCAACGAAATGTTGGTTTTGGTGAGTTTTATTGAAGATGACATGAAGAAGGTGAGTGCTTTAATGAATTTTATTGAAGCCACTTTTCCTGAAATCACTTCGCTTCAATATGTGATAAACCCAAAATTTAATGACACTCTTTATGATTTGCAGCCTGTGGTGGTAAAAGGCAATCCATTCATCACTGAGCAACTTGGCAACTATAAATTTCAACTCGGACCCAAATCGTTTTTTCAAACCAATTCTCATCAGGCAAAATTATTGTATGATGTAACAAAAAAATTTGCAGGATTGACGGGCAATGAGAATGTGTATGACCTTTACACAGGTGTGGGTAGCATTGCTATTTATGTAAGTGATGCTTGCAAACAAGTGGTAGGCATTGAACAAATTGACGCAGCCATTGCCGATGCTAAGGAAAATGCCAAGTTGAATAATATAAACAATACGCATTTCTACACAGGCGATGTGCGCATGATTTTAAATGAAGCATTGTTGCAAAAACACGGCAAACCTGATGTGATTATCACCGACCCGCCTCGTGCTGGAATGCACGAAGATGTTGTAAAAACGTTGCTGGAAGCGGAAGTGAAGCGATTGGTGTATGTAAGTTGCAATGCCGCTACGCAAGCGCGGGATGCCGCTTTGTTAGATGAAAAATATAGCATCACAAAAATGCAGCCGGTAGATATGTTTCCGCAAACTATGCACATAGAAAATGTGGCATTAATGGAATTGAGGTAGGGCAAACCTAAGTTCTATAATACTTCTCCAACTCCTCTAGCATTTCATTTTTTACTCTTTGATGTAGCGCAGGAATATCTTTTTCAGTCATCCCTGTTGTTTCAATCGGTTCGCCAAAAACAACAGTAACTGTTCCTGGCAAAAGAAAAGGAACTTCGTTTTTGTTCAATTCTTTCACACCAATCAATACCTGCCATGCAATTGGTACTTGAGCAAAAATTGCCGCTCTAAAAGCCCCGTCTTTAAACTCTTTCAGCAAATCGGGTGTGCGATTACGAGTGCCTTCAGGGTAAATAAAAATACTGTTTCCAATGCCTAATTCATTTATAAGAATTTGAAAACTTCTATCGCGGCTTTCCTTATCATTTCTATCTACCATCACACCCAGCATATTCACCATAAAACCAAATACAGGGAATTTCTTCAATTCACTTTTTGCTAAAAATTTTGCTGGCTGTGGAGTTGCCGAAGCATTGCTGATGGTATCAATCCAACAAAGATGATTGGAAACAAACACATAGGTTTTCTCTTTTTTGATTCTTTCTTTTCCAACAACTTTTAGTCTGATACCGATAAGCAACATTATAAGCGGAGAGGCAAAGCAATAATTCCACCACACTAATGTCATGGCTAATCGTTTACCAAAAATAGCGAGCAGTATTGCGTAGAGTGGCGTTAACAGTGTTACAACTGTCATAAAAACTATGAAGCCCCATATTGCCCAAACGAAAGCGAAGATGCGTGTAAGTATCATCGGTGAATTGTGTAAGAAGCTGTTTCAAAGCAACTTCCATTTCAAACTTAAACTAATTATTGCATCATGCAGAATTGATAATCAAACAGAAATGCCTTTATATTGTTGCGCATATTCTTGATGAACACAAACGCTTCTGTTTTTATTGTAGTGCCATCCTTTAATGAAGGCAAACAAATTGTACAAACTGTAGCGCCTTTGCTGCGCGAAGGTTACAGTGTTGTATTAGTGGACGATTGCTCAACGGATGAAACCGAATTGGTTGTAAAGGATTTGCCAATTCATTACATCAAACATCCAATGAACTTAGGGCAGGGTGCTGCTTTGCAAACAGGAATGCAGTATGCCGTAAAATGTGAAGCGCAATTTATTCTTCATTTTGATGCAGACGGGCAACACGACTATCGCGAGATACCAAATATGTTACAACCATTATTGAATGGTGAAGCTGATGTTGTATTAGGCACTCGCTTTCAACGCAAGGAAGATGTTGCAGCAATTCCTTTTTTGCGAAGAATTATTTTGCGCGTTGCAATTGCAGTAAATGGTTTTATGACAGGTTTGTGGCTCAGCGATGCGCACAACGGCTTTAGAGCATTTACACACCATGCTGCTTCAAAAATTAAAATGACAGAAAATAGAATGGCACATGCCACAGAAATTCTATCGCTGATTAAAGCACAAAAATTGCGCGTAAAAGAAGTGCCTGTGCATATTGAATACAGTAATTACAGCAAAGCAAAAGGACAAAGCAGCCTTAACTCTATCAACATATTCATTGATTTGATTTTAAATAAACTGTTCTGAATTACAATTTGAAAAAGCCCATTCTCTCTTTCATAATTCTGATTTTGTATGAAGTAATGCTTGCACAAAATACATCTGCCCCGTGGTATCATTCCACATCAATTTATCAAATTTATCCGCGCTCGTTTTACGACACAAATGGAGATGGCATTGGAGATATAAAAGGTATTATTCAAAAGTTAGATTATATCAAAGACCTAGGTTTTGATGCGATATGGTGTTCTCCATTTTTTGCTTCTCCGCAGCAGGATTTCGGTTACGATATTTCTGATTACACAGCCATTGCACCAGAGTATGGCACTATGCAAGACGCACAGCAACTTATAGATGAAGTGCACAAACGCGGCATGAAGATTGTGTTTGATATGGTGATGAACCACACATCCGATAAACATCCTTGGTTTTTGCGAGATGAAAAAAGGGAAACACAAGGCATAGGCGATTTCTACATCTGGCGCGACAAACCCAACAACTGGAAGAGCATGACGGGTGGCAGTGGCTGGCAATATTCTGAGATTCGCAAGCAATATTATTACGCTAGTTTTCTTTCATTTCAACCCGATTTGAATTACAGAAACCCTGCGGTAAAAAGTGCCATGTTCAACATTGTAAAGTTCTGGTTGGGCAATGGTGTAGATGGTTTTCGCTTAGATATTTTCAATGTGATATACAAAGACGATCAATTTCGCGACAACCCGCGCGCATCCAATCTTGTACCTACCGAAACTAATCCTTCGGGCTTTTACCAAAAGGCAGAATACACCATCAATCGCCCCGAAAGTTTTGATTTTGCTAAAGAATTGCGCAGTGTTTGCAACGAGTATGGCGATAAAGTTTTGCTGGGCGAAGTATCGGGAAACAGAAAAACCATTCGCAAGTTTATGGGTGATGAAAAGAATGATGGACTTGGCTTGGTATTCAACTTTGAGATGCTGCCATTCAAATTTAAAGCAAAGTATTTTCATGATTTACTGGAGAACATTGAAACCGACTTTCCCAATCCTTTTATGCCAGTATATGTATTCAGTAACCACGACCGCAGGCGCAGCATGAAACGACTGAATGGCGATGTGCGCAAGGCAAAACTGTTGCATCTTTTTCAACTGACAGTGCGCGGTGTGCCTTGCATGTATTATGGAGAAGAAATTGGCATGAGTGATGTGCGCATGAGCTACAAAAAGGCATTAGACCCTATTCCGCATAAGTTTAAAAATGTTCCCCGCTTTCTTTTCGACTGGAATGGAGAGACCATCAACCGCGATGAATTGCGCACACCTATGCAATGGGACTCAACTATCAATGCAGGTTTCTCTTCTGCTACCTCTACATGGCTTCCATTAGCAAAAGATTATGCAACGGTAAATGTTGCAAGGCAAGTGGCTGATGAAAATTCTTTGTTGAATACAATTAAGAAGTTGCTGCAATTGCGCAAGGATTATCCTGTGCTACAAAATGGTTCATTGCAATTAATAGATAGCGATAAACTCACTAAAGGTGTTTTAGGTTTTAGACGAAATTCTGAAGCTGGAGAAATTACCGTATTCATCAATTTTACTAAACAGAAAAAGAAAATTGACAGCACCTATCTTTCTTCTAAAAAGGTGCTTCACTTAGAAAACGGCAACACCGAAAGCGGCATTGCACTTGGTGCATTTGGTGCTATCATTCTTTCTTCAAAATAATAGGGAATCCTCTAAAAGTTGGACGCGCAGCGTTCAGGTGAAGACGCGCGGGAGAAGAAGTAATACTCATTTACAGGATGTTAGCGAGGATGGAGGTAAATTTGTGCTTTGTGGTTCGCAAC
>CAZKHZ010000069.1:0-4370 GCA_964552715.1 uncultured Chitinophagaceae bacterium
ATCATTTGGTTAATGAGATGATGTGGTTAACGATACACTTTAGTCTTCGTCCCCGTCCCCCGTCCCCTGTCCACCGTCCCTTTACAATAGTTTTTCTAACTCCTTCCAAAAGGTAGGATAAGATTTTTCGACTACCCACGGGGCTTCAATTTCTATTTTGCTTAAGGCGGCTAAAGGCGCAAAAGCCATTGCCATGCGATGATCGTTATATGTATTGATGACTTCTGAAGGGAAGATAAATGCACCTTGCAATTTAAAAGAATCATCACCCACATCCACAAGCTGAACACCACATTTTGCCAACTCATTTTGAAGCGCAGCGATGCGATCTGTCTCTTTTATTCTAAGGCTTTGAAGCCCTCTAAATGTTGCTTGAATGTTTTTTGCTGCACACAAAACAATGACGGTCTGCGCCACATCAGGATGGTTTATAAAGTTGAAATGCAGCCCTACGTTTTCAGGTATTAAAAACTGTTGTGTTGAAATAACTACTCCTTCCTTTTGTTGATTGGCAACCACACCAAACAACTTCATCCAATCGGCTACGGCTTTATCGCCTTGAATAGAATCAAGCGAAAGATGTTGCAGCAGAAAAGTTGAGCTAGGCAACAGCGCACATACACTAAACCAATAGAGTGCGTTTGTCCAATCTGCTTCAATTTCGAAGTGCGCTTTTTGAAACGGCTGTGACACAATGCGTATGGAATTCTCCTTTTGTTCTACTTTGATTCCGGCTTCTTTCAGCATGGCAATACTCATATCTATATAAGGTTGCGATGTAACGGGCGGCAACAACTTTACAAGCAAACCTTTTGGCAATAAAGGAGCTATCATTATCAAAGCAGAAATAAATTGACTGCTGACATCGCCTCGCAATTCAACTTCTCCTTTCAATTGATTGAAGTTCTCAATCGGTTCAATAACGATTGGAGGAAAGCCTTCGTTGCCAGAATAACTGATATTAAAACCTATTGCCTTCAAAGCATCCACCAAAGGTTTTATTGGTCGCTGCAACATTCTGTCGCTTCCGGTGACAATGCTTTTGCGATTGGCAACGCAACAGTAAGCACACAAAAAACGCATAGAAGTTCCTGCATCATTTACATTCAATTCTATTTCATTCGATTGAAGTAATTCAAGCAATCGTTGCGAATCGCGCGCCTCCGAAAGATTGCCGATGGTAATTTTGCCCCCACCCAACTTTTGCAAAATCAATGCGCGATTGCTTATGCTTTTTGAGGCAGGCAAATTGATTTTTACCAACTGCTGCTTGGCGTGTATTCTTAGAGAAAGTGTATTCATACAATTAACATTAACAACATAATGTGATAAGGAGAAAAAGGGAATGCTGGAATAATGGAATAGTGAAGCTGAAATCCATTCCAACCTTCCATTATTTCATCCTTCCATCCTTCAGTTATTCCATCCTTCAGTCCTTCCATTATTCCAACATTCCATTTTTCCAACATTCCAACATTCCATCCTTCCATTATTCCAACATTCCATCCTTCCATTATTCCAACATTCCATTATTCCAACATTCCATCCTTCCATTTTCCCATCCTTCCAACACAGCGTACCAACAAATTCATAATAAATATCTTGTGGTGTTTAAGTATAAAAGAGTTGTGTATTTCTCAACTAATCCTTCCATTAAAATCAAGAATTGCTTTTCTAATCACCTCCTCGCTCACCTCGCAGTTATACAAGCAATGCCCGATACGATTTGGCAACGAAAACAATATTCTGTCGCTTTGGTTTTTCTTATCCTGTTTCATTAATTGTATAACAGCTTCTTCATTATTTATGATTTGAAAAGGGCTGAAAATTTCCTGCAAAATATGGATTGCCTTCTCAGCCTCAACAGGTGCAATGATTTTTAATTCGGATGCAATCAGCAATTCACAAATCATACCAGCAGCGATAGCTTCACCATGCAAGAGTTGTTTATCAGTATTTAGAAAATGACTCTCCATAGCATGACCCACCGTATGCCCAAAATTCAGTTTCTTCCTTGCACCTTTTTCAAAAGGGTCTTCTTCGGCAATAAGCGTTTTTATCTCAATTGCCTTTTGTATTAAAGTCTTCCAAGCATCATAATTTCCAACCTTAGGCACACCATCTAAAGCAAATTCACTAAAGGCAGTTTCGTCAGCAATGATGTAATGTTTCAGCACCTCCGCCATGCCGCTCAGCAATTCGCGCTCGGGCAAGGTTTCTAAAAAGGCAGGATAAATAGTAATGCTGTGTGGTTGCGCAAATGTGCCAATCTGATTTTTATAGCCAAGAAAGTCAATACCTGTTTTGCCGCCAATTGCTGCATCAGCCATAGCTAAAAGCGTGGTTGGCACATGCGCAAAGTTGATGCCACGTTTGTAGCACGAAGCCGCAAAGCCGCCCATGTCGCACACCATGCCTCCGCCTATGTTTATCAGAATTGCATTACGGTCTGCATGATGCTTTGTGAGTTCCTGCCAAATGTGAACGCAGGTATTAAAGTTCTTATGCTCCTCCCCTGCTTTAATTTCAATAACCACGGCATCGCTTGGCAGCGCGATTTCACCCAGGCAATGTTTTGCAGTGTTAGTATCCACCAATACAAAGGGCTTTGAAGCACCCGCAATTTTTTTGAGGTGAATGCTTTGAACAAAAACAGGAAGTGGAAATTCAGCCATTAGTTTTAACCCTTAAATATTGCCCCAAACTTGTGTAGAAAATAGCAATGACACAAAATAATATTAGACATCTTAAGAAAACACCCATCGACAAGCTCAGGGTGACATTCTCTCCGCAGGTTGTCAGGCTGAGAACTCCATCGCGCGTGCGGCATACCTGTGGCTAAATACACGGGATTGCTTCGTGCCTCGCAATGACGAAAGAATTTGCTGTAAAACGACCGCGTCATTGCGAGGCACGAAGCAATCTCTCATTGGCAAGCTTGTCGAAGCCCCTCTACCAAATACAACGTCATTGCGCCTTGTACCACACAGCGGGAAGGCACGAAGCAATCTCTTGTCATATATATCCCCGCAAACATCCACCCCCCAATCATTCACCCATAAGTGTATATTCGCGCAGTTTTTTAATCAAAATAAGGAAATATGTTTTTTGAACTTACCGAAGAGCAACAAATGATAAAGCAGGCTGCACGCGATTTTGCACAAAACGAATGCAAGCCTGGAGTGATAGAGCGCGATAACAAACAGGAGTTCCCCGCTGAACAGGTAAAACGCATGGCTGAACTTGGTTTCTTGGGCATGATGGTGGATCCGAAATATGGCGGTGGCGGCATGGATACGCTAAGCTATGCATTGGCGATAGAAGAGATTTCTAAGGTAGATAATTCATGTTCGGTTATCATGAGTGTAAACAACTCTTTGGTATGCTGGGGTTTGGAAGAATATGGCAGCGAAGAACAAAAACAAAAATATTTAGTGCCCTTGGCAAAGGGTGAAAAGCTGGGCGCATTTTGCCTTAGCGAACCCGAAGCTGGCAGCGATGCCACTAGCCAACGCACCACCGCAATTGATATGGGCGACCATTATTTATTGAATGGTGTAAAAAACTGGATCACCAATGGCGGCTCGGCTTCTACCTATTTAGTGATTGCACAAACCTATCCTGAGAAAGGACATCGCGGCATCAACGTTTTGATAGTTGAAAAGGGAATGGAAGGTTTTGAAATTGGTAGAAAAGAAGACAAGCTTGGCATTCGTTCTTCGGATACGCACACGCTGCTTTTTACCAATGTAAAAGTGCCTAAAGAAAATCGCATTGGCGAAGATGGCTTCGGTTTTAAGTTTGCTATGAAAACGCTTAGCGGTGGCAGAATAGGTATTGCCGCGCAAGCGTTGGGCATTGCGGCTGGAGCTTACGAATTAGCAATCAATTACTCGAAAGAGCGCAAAGCGTTCAACAAAGAAATTATCAACCATCAAGCCATTGCTTTTAAGCTGGCAGACATGGGTACAGAAACCGAAGCAGCTCGTTTGCTTGTGTATAAATCTGCAACGCTAAAAGATCAAGGCAAGAACTACGATTTGGCAAGTTCAATGGCTAAATTGTTTGCTAGCGAAACCGCCATGAAACATACTGTAGAAGCCGTGCAGGTGCATGGCGGCTATGGTTTTGTAAAAGAATACCATGTGGAAAGGTTGATGCGCGATGCCAAAATCACGCAGATATACGAAGGCACCAGCGAAGTGCAACGCATCGTGATTTCGCGCAGTGTGATTGGATAGGCGCAGGCATTTACAGAATTATTGATTTACTTTTTACGGATTAAACAGCCATTACTGTGCTGTGATGGTATCTATAACTTTAAGGATAAAGCAAGCAATACATTTTGTCCTTTTATTTAAAATAAAGAT
>CAZKHZ010000069.1:4470-7367 GCA_964552715.1 uncultured Chitinophagaceae bacterium
TTCTATCATTTCAATCCACTACTTTCGCCCCCTTCCAATGCGCTACACCTTACTGCTTTTCTCCTTTTTCTTTTTATCCATCCATGCGCAGGACTATGCCAAAAACCTTAAAGGCAGGGTGACGGATAAGGACACGCGTCAACCGCTGGAAGGGTTAAATATTGTATTGCAAAATATGGAGCCATTCACAGCTACCACAAGCGATGCTAACGGCAACTTTAAGTTTGAAAGTCTTAAAGCAGGGCGATACAATTTGAAGTTTTCGATGATGGGCTTTGATGAAGTGAGCCTGCAAAACATTACCGTAACATCGGGTAAAGAAACCGTGCTGAATGTGGAAATGCAGGAGCGCATCAACAACATGCAGGACGTAGTTATTTCGGCACAAAAAGATAAGACCCGCGCCAACAATGAGTTTGCCCCCATCAGCGCGCGTTCGTTTTCGATGGAAGAAACCAAGCGATATGCCGGCACGCTGAACGACCCCGCGCGGATGGTGCAGACTTTCCCCGGGGTGATTTCTGCTAATGATGAAAACAATGCTATTGTGGTGCGCGGCAATTCGCCCCGAGGGATTTTATGGCGCATGGAGGGCGTGGAGATTCCCAATCCCAATCACTTTGCGGGCAGCGAGGGTTCCAGTGGTGGTGGCGTGGCAATGTTGAGCGCGAACATGCTGGGTAAAACAGATTTTTTGAGTGGTGCCTTTCCTGCCGAATATGGCAACGCATTGAGTGGCGTAATGGATTTGAATTTGCGCAAAGGCAACAACGAGAAACATGAGTTTACTTTACAGGCAGGCATACTAGGTGCGGAAGTTACGCTAGAAGGTCCTTTCAGCAAAAAGAGCGATGCCTCTTATCTGGTGAATTACCGATATTCTACCCTAGAGTTGTTTGCGCTGACAGGTTTTAAAATAGGTGGTGATGTTACACCCAAGTATCAGGATTTGAGTTTCAATCTTGCTTTCCCCACCAAGCGAACGGGCACCTTTACATTGTTTGGTATTGGTGGCTTGAGCAGCTTGGGCACTAAGGTGGAAAAAGATACCACCAAATGGGAAAGTATTATTGACAAAACGCAAGACGGGCAACACTATTACATGGGCACTGCTGGCATCACGCATTTGTTGTTGCTGAATGCTAAGACATACATCAAAAGTGTGGCAAGTTTCAGCTACTCTGACAACTCAAATTTTACCGACACTTTCAACACGGCATTTAAACCCACCACCATTGAGGATAAGCAATTTGAGTACATGGTTGCGCGCTACTCGTTTGTGCTAAACCGAAAGGTGGATACGCGCAACATCATTCGCACGGGGATGTATTACACGGGCACTTTTTACAACTTGCGCAATCGTGTGTTCGACTTTCAGCAACAGCAACTTTTCACTTCGCTGCAAGGCAGGGGCAACACGCATTTATTTCAAGCATACTGGCAATGGAAACATCGCTTTAGCGAAAGCCTAAGCATCAACACGGGTATGCACCTTACTTACTTTTTGCTGAATAGAAAGTTCAACATAGAGCCGCGCCTCAGTGTGGAATGGCGACCGGCTTTTAACCATACATTAAGTGCAGGTATCGGTTTGCACAACCGAGCTGATGCGGTTTCTACCTACATCACCGAGTTGGCAGAAACATCGGGAAATCAAAGCAGTAATCGGATGCTGGATATGAGCAAGGCATTTCATTCGGTGGTGGGTTATGACTTTGTTTTCTTGAAAGACTTTCGCCTTCATGCCGAAACTTACTTTCAATATTTGTATGCAATTCCCACAGGTATAGATGCAAATGCTGCGTTTTCTATCATTAATGAAAATGATGGTTTTGTGACACTGCCACTGAACAATAAAGGGCGCGGCATGAACTATGGTTTGGAGCTTACGGTAGAAAAGTTCTTTACAAAGGGTTACTTTTTTCTGGTTACTACTTCGCTATATAATTCGAAGTATAGAGGCAATGATAAGGTGTGGCGCAACACGGCTTACAACGGCAATTATGTGTTGAACGTGTTGGGCAGCAAGGAGTTTTTGTTGGGTAAAAAGAAAATAAACATCATTGGCATCACCGCAAAAGTATTGCTGCGCGGAGGTATGAGAATCACCGCAATTGATTTGGATAAAAGCATAGCCGAAGGACGCACCGTGCGCAGCGAAAACCTGTATGAAGAACAACTGCCGCTATATTTCCGCATGGATTTTGGCACTTACTTCCGCAGGAATAAAAAACGATGGAGTTGGATTTTGAGTTTTGATGCACAGAATATTATCAACCGCGAGAATGTGGCGCAAAAGGTTTATGACCCGCAAAAGCAGGAGATTAGAGTTATACGCAACCTTGGTATTATACCAGTAATTAGCTGGAAGGTGGAGTTTGGGGCGAAGCGGAAGTGAGTGATTGATTTTACGAAGAGGTAAACGCAAATATTGTTTCTGAACAAAGTATTCATAAACCTGTATTACAATACTTATGAATGATATGGTTTTTATAGGATGGGATGTAGGCGGCTGGCATGGTCAAAAAAATAGCCTTGCGGTGATTGACATTAATGGACAATTGGTAGAGGAATTTCCAAAAACTATTGAAAACATAAGACATGAAGAAGCATTCATCGAAATGATTAATCACTTTCCAAAGTTTGTGCTTGGAATAGATTCACCGCTTCGATTTCCGAAAGCATTTAAAGACTTGTTGAATGACAGTTTTAAAGAATCAATTGACGAGAATTGTAAAATGATTAATAATCCATTGGCATACAGATATACCGACAAAAAGATTCATCAAGTTTTTGAAAAACATCCGCTCTCTGCCTCATTTGATAAACTGGGTAATCCAGCCACAGTAGCGATGTATTACATCAACAAGTTTAAAGAACAATTGGATTGTTCTATT
>CAZKHZ010000069.1:7467-12492 GCA_964552715.1 uncultured Chitinophagaceae bacterium
AGATGCCATCAAAGCGGCATTCATCGCATTAGCAGTTTATAAAAACGGCTTCAAAACTTATGCAGATGCTGGCGAGGACTTATCTGAGGGTTGGATTTATTATGTAGCTAAATAATCGGAAAGGTAGTTTAAGATAGTGATTTAAGTTTTTTTCTTCGTGTGCATACATTCTTCGCCTATCTTCGCGCAGCGATTTAAGTAAACACCTCGTTTTATAAAAAGATGAAGAAAGAACAAGAGCCATATTGCTCGTTTTGCGGACGCAAGAAGCGCGATGTACAAATATTAATTTCGGGATCCGAAGGTCATATATGCGAGAACTGTGTTACGCAGGCGCAGTTGATTATCAGCGAAGAGCTGAACCCCAAAACCAAGCAGGGCAAGCCCTTGCAGAGTTCGTTTAAGCCCAAGGATATTTTTGCGCATTTAAACTTGTACATCATTGGGCAAGAAGAAGCCAAGAAGGTGATTTCGGTGGCGGTGTACAATCACTATAAGCGTATCAGCCAAACCATAACGGATGATGTGGAGATTGAGAAATCGAACATTATGTTGGTGGGCAACACGGGTACTGGTAAAACGCTGATTGCAAAAACCATTGCCAAGTATTTGAATGTGCCTTTTGCGATTGCTGATGCTACGGTGTTTACCGAAGCGGGATATGTGGGCGAGGATGTGGAGAGCATTCTATCGCGCCTGTTGCAGGCTTGCAACTTTGATGTGGCGGCTGCAGAGAAGGGCATTATTTTTATTGATGAAATAGACAAGGTGGCGCGCAAGGGCGACAACCCTTCGATAACGCGCGATGTGAGCGGAGAAGGTGTGCAGCAGGGTATGCTGAAATTGCTAGAGGGCGCGGAAGTGCTGGTGCCGCCACAAGGGGGCAGAAAACACCCCGAGCAGAAGTTGGTGAAGATGGACACATCGAACATTCTGTTTATTTGCGGAGGGGCGTTTGAGGGTATCGAGAAGCTGATTGCTGCGCGTTTGAATCGCTCGAAAGTTGGGTTTAAAAAGACCACCGAAAGAGAGAAAACCGACACCGATAATTTTCTGCAATACATCACCGCTGCCGATTTGCGTAGCTTTGGTTTGATTCCCGAATTGATAGGCAGAATTCCGATTGTGTCGCACTTGAACCCATTGGGTAAAGATGCTTTGCGCGATATTCTTACAGAACCGAAAAATGCCTTAATTAAACAGTACAAAAAGATATTTAAAACCGAAGGAATTACCTTAAAGGTGGAAGAGGATGCTTTGGAATATATTGTAGAAAAAGCATTGGAGTTGAAGCTGGGTGCGCGTGGTTTGCGCAGCATCTGCGAGGCTTTGATGAATGAAGCGATGTTTGAATTGCCATCAGAAAAAGGCGTGAAAGAATTTGTGTTGAACAGAGAATATGCCGAACGTCAGTTTGAACATAAGCATATATTGAAGCTAAAGGCGGCTTGATCAAAATTTTAGATTTTAGATTTTAGAAGTTTGATTGATAAATCACCCGCTTCTGATATTTTGCTTACAGGTGCAAACAATAATTTCAAACAATCTTGCTGAGGCTGCGCAACTGCTTACCGATGGTGAAGTGGTTGCTATACCTACCGAAACAGTTTATGGCTTGGCGGCAAATGCGCTGGATGAAAAGGCGGTGCTGAAGATATTTGAAGCAAAGCAACGTCCGTTTTTCGACCCTTTGATTGTGCATATAGATTCGGTGGCAAGCATTGATAAATACGCGCTGCAAGTTCCTGCAATGGCGCGGTTACTGGCAGAAAAATTTATGCCGGGTCCCATTACTTTATTGTTGAAGAAGCAAAACATTATTGCCGATTTGGTTACCTCGGGTTTAGATACCGTTGGCTTGCGCATTCCAGCGCATCCGGTGGCGCAGCAACTGTTGCGGCAACTGCCTTTTCCGCTTGCCGCGCCTAGTGCCAATCCGTTTGGGTACATCAGCCCAACTACCGCGCAGCATGTGTGGGAACAGTTGCAGGGCAGCATTCCGTTTATCCTAGATGGTGGCGATTGTAGCGTGGGCGTGGAGTCAACAATTGTGGAAGTGGTAGAGGACAAAGTAATCGTGCATCGCCTTGGGGGCTTGAGTATAGAAGCCATTCAGGAGGTGTGCGGCAATGTGGAGTTGCAATTAAATCAATCCTCAAATCCGAGCGCGCCCGGCAAATTGGCTTCGCATTATGCACCCAAAAAACCTTTGGTGATAGGTGATATAAAATTGCTTGCTGAAAAGTTTAGCCACAACAAAAAAGGGGTGATTGCCTTTAAAGAATATCAGAATAAATTTCAAGATGAAGTGATGCTGCTTTCTGCAAATGGAAGTTTGCACGAAGCGGCTTCCAATCTTTTTAAGGCATTGCGCCATTTTGATAAAAGTGATTGCGAAATAATCCTTGCCGAATACCTTCCGGATGAAGGATTGGGCAGAGCGATAAATGATAGGCTGCGGAGGGCGCAGCACTCGGTGTGACCTTGGTAAGACTAGCACATCAGCAATGCACCTTTTACATACAAACTTACCGTTTTAAGCTATTTTTAAAGTAGTTATTTAAAATACTTCCTATTTTTTATAACATTACTTGCATTTTTTATAAAATAGAATATAATTATATTTATCATTTTTAAAAGTAAATTTGAATGTCATTTAATTATTATAAAATGCTATGAAAGCCTTACTAGTTGTCAAATATTTACAATTAAATGCCAAAAACTTTCTTTTGATTGTCAAACAATCTTAATCAATTGGCAAGTGTCAATTGATTAAGATTGTTTGACATCTTTCTAAGATTTTATGACATTTAAGTATAATTTTAAAACAATCTATATTACTTCTATAACAAGCAACTATACTTTTATGGCAATGATTAGAAATTTTTTTATAATTATATTTACATTTAAAATATATATTTATAAATTTGTCTAAATAATTTATAGTCAATAGTAAATAGCATATAATTATGGCAAAATATGATACAAAGCGACTATTCAGAAGTATATCGGATAGCCAAATGCTGATGAAAGCAGAAGGCTTTCAGAGAATGTTTGTTTGGAGAATTACAGAGTTTGAAGCCCTTTACCCTGATTTGAACCTTGATGTTGCAAACGAATTACAAGCATTTATAGTTACTGCCCGAGGTGTAGATGCTGATTACGCGCTAGCCGGTGAGCTGATGACATTGAAGCAGTACCTAAATAAAAAATGGAAGGCGTGCCGCGATGTTTTCAACGATTTGCGATACTACATTGAGCGGGCTTTTCCAGATAATATTATTAAGTGGAATGAGTTTGGCTATGGCTCCTATCGCGAAATGAGCCGCTCGCATCTTCGGGTGAATTTATTCATGAACTTACTGCACAAAGCATTTGAAGACAACAAAACCGAACTGATGGCGGTAGGTGTGCAGCAGGCGCAAATAGATAATATTTTGGTGGTGAAAAATGATTTTTGGGAGGCGCAGCAGGCGCAACAATCATTTCTGAAAACTCGCCCTGTGCTTACACAAACAAAGGTGACGAAACTAAACAATGTGTGGACTACTTTGAAGCGAATCAACAAGGCTTCTAAGCGCGTGTTTCGGAAGAATTATGAAGGCTTGCAGATGTTTTTGCTGCCTGCTGCGGCAAGCAACGAGCAAAGTAGTTTGTCTGTAACGGGCGTGGTTTTTGACCTGCAAACAAGCGAGCCAATTGCAAATGCAAAAGTGGAAATACCAAAGCTACAACTGCAAACTACAACAGACGAAAACGGGCGATTTGGCTTTGCAAAAAGACTTCCGCATAAAGAAGAAGCCACGCTGCGCGTTTCAGCACCAGGTTTTGGGGTAAAAGAACAGCCCATCAAAACATACAAAGCCAAAAAACAAATCTTTGAAATTGGGCTGAATGTATCAGCCTGACGGGAAGCGAAAATAACGAGGGACGATTTGACTTTGACTTTTGCTAAAAAAGTTTACAGACCTTTTGGAGCCGTGCCCCGCCCCCGTGCCTTTTCATCCAACTCAAATTCTGTATCTCCCGTCTTTAGTCAGCTTTGTATCTTTAACAAATCACTAATAGCAGGTTACGTTAGCAAGAACAAAGGCAAATACATAACACATTATTAAAAAAACTGACACAGACAATTACCTTCGCAGTCAAAATTTTCATCCATGAAGCAACTTTTCTCTTTCATCGTTTTACTTTTAAGCTTAGTATTTCTAAATGCTCAAGATGCTACCTTTAATGGTGCTGCGGGATGTAATGGTACTGCAGTTGTAGGCACTTGGACGGTTCCATGCGGAGTTACGAATGTTACCATCAGAGTATATGGCGGTGGCGGTGGCGCAGGTGGTGGTGGTGGTGGTAGCAATGGAGGTTTATATGATACCCGTGGCGGTGGTGGTGCAGGTGGTGCAGGCTATACAACTATTACTGTGGCTGTTATTCCTGGTACAGTTTATAACTATAGCGTAGGTTCAGGTGGATGTGGTGGCAGCAGTGGATCTGACGGCTCAAGCGGTGGCAATGGAACTGCTGGTAGAAACAGCACCTTTATAGGTACAGGAGTGAATCTTGCTGCAAATGGTGGCGCAAGAGGCTCGGGCGGCTCGGGAACCGAAGGTAGCCCAGGCTCGGGTGGTGCAGGCGGCACTGCCAGCGGTGGAACAACAAACACAACAGGAACAGCAGGCAATAATGGTAGTGGAGGTAATGGCGGGGCAGGCGGGGCTGGGGCAGGACCTGCCGGTGGAGCAGGAGGACCCGCCACTAATAACCCGGGCACAATATATGGTGGTGGCGGTGCAGGAGGTGGAAACTCAACAGGTGGCAGAGGTGCCCAAGGCGTAATTTTTATTACCTACAACACACCTGTTGTGTTGCCTGCCACACCTACAATTACATCTACCCCAGCAACATGTTTGGCAGCGGGCAGTAGCACTATCAGTAATTATAACGCTGCATTGACTTATACATTCACTCCTGCTGGACCAACAGCAGGTGCAGGTGGTGCAATAACAGGCATGACTACTGGAA
>CAZKHZ010000069.1:12592-14307 GCA_964552715.1 uncultured Chitinophagaceae bacterium
GCAGGTGCTGGCGGTGCAATCTCAGGCATGACAGCAGGAACAAGCTATACAGTAGTGGCTAACGATGGAAGTTGTAATTCTGTTGCACCAAGTTCGGCATTCAGAAATGCAGCGCAATTTCCTACACCTGTAGCTGCCATCAGTGGTTCATTAAGTTATTGCACAGGTGGAAATACAACGCTTACAGCAAGTGGCGGAACAAGCTATGTGTGGACAGATGCTGGTTCGAATAATGTTGGCAATACTGCAAGCGTTACAGTTACACAAGGCAGTTACAATGTAGTTGCGACTGATGCAAATGGTTGCACTGCTTTGGCTAATGCTACAGTAACAGAAGCAACAAGCTTGACTGTAACTATCAGTGGCACATTAACCTATTGCCCAGGCGGCAACACAACACTTACAGCAAATGGAGGCACAAGTTTTGTATGGAATGATGCAAGCAATAGCACATCAGCAGCTATCACTGTAACCGCAGGCACCTACTCTGTAAATGCATCTGATGCAAGCGGATGTACTGGAACAAATACTGCAACTGTTACTGAATTTACTGCCCCAGTAGCAAGCATCAGCGGAGCATTAAGTTATTGTGTGGGTGGCAACACAACACTCACAGCAAATGGTGGAGCAAGTTATGTGTGGAATGATGCAAGCAATAGCACAACAGCAGCTATCACCGTAACCCAAGGAAGCTACACAGTAACTGCCACCGATGCAAATACCTGCTCGGCTACTGCCACGGCTAACGTAACAGAAAGCGCACCGCCAACAATAACTATCAGTGGTGCATTGAGTTATTGCACAGGCGGCAACACCACAATAACCGCTAGTGGCGGTGATACTTATATATGGAGTAATTCAGAAACAACAGCATCAATTACCGTTACTCAAGGAACTTATATCGTTACCGTAACCAATGCAACAGGCTGCACCAACACAGAAAGTATAAGCATTACTGAAAATTCGGGTGTTACTGCTGATTTTAGTTTTCAACCTAAATGTGCAGGCGAAACTGTGTTGTTTCAAAATCTTTCAACTGGTGCTACTGACTATTTATGGAGCTTTGGTAATGGAACTACCTCAACAGATATTTCCCCTGCAATTATTTACAACAACGGAGGAACTTTTACAGTTACGCTTACAGCATCAGCAGGAAATTGTAACGATGTTTCTACACAGACTATTGTAATTTCAGCCAAACCTGTTGCAAACTTTACTGCCAATCAACTAAACTTAATTCAAAATGAAACGGGGCTTGAGGTAATCAATAACAGCACGGGTGCTACAGCTTGGTATTGGACATTTGGCGACAGCACCGTAAGCAGCGAGTTTGAACCAGTACATTACTACAGCCAAAAGGGTGTTTACGATGTGTCTTTAATTGCCACAAGTGCTGGAGGTTGCAGCGACACAATCACCAAATTAGCTTGGGTAAAAGTGGTTGAAAAACCTGCATTGTATATTCCTAATTTATTCTCTCCAAATGATGATGGCGTAAATGACTTTTTCAAAATCGAAGGCGGTGGTTTTAAACAAGTTGACTTGAAGATATTCAACCGTTGGGGCGAAAAGATTTTTGAAACTGACGATGCAAAAATTGGATGGGATGGATATGCAGGAGGCGCAAAAGTACAGCCTGGTGTATATGTTTATCACCTAACTATTTTGTATGAAGTGCTGAACACTACGCAACATACAGGTAGTATTATATTGGT
>CAZKHZ010000069.1:14407-16759 GCA_964552715.1 uncultured Chitinophagaceae bacterium
ATGCTCAAGTCCATTCTCAATTACGCAAATGAACTATTACAAATAGTTTATCCTACAATTTGCAATGCCTGTGGCAATCAACTCACTAGAAGCGAATCCATCATCTGTCTGCAATGCCAAACTTCTTTGCCCCAAACAAACTATTGGAACATTCGCGAAAATAAAATGGAACGCCATTTACAAGGCAGATTTCCATTCCAGTCGGCTGTTGCACTTTATTACTTTTCTAAAGAAGGAGGTGTGCAAAATCTCTTACACGAATTGAAGTATAAAGGCAAAACAGAAATCGGTTTTTTCCTCGGAGAAACGTTGGGCAAAAAGTTAGCCGAATCAGATTTAGCAAAACCAGATGTGATAGTTGCATTGCCATTATTTTGGAAGAAAGAAAAGCAGCGTGGCTACAACCAAAGTAAATACTTTGCTGAAGGACTAAGTGCTGCGCTTCAAATTCCTGTAGCATCAAATGCAGTGGAAAGAATTCGCGATAGCGAATCGCAAACGCGCAAAAATCGCTTTGATAGAATTGAAAATGTGGAACACATTTTTCAACTAAAAGAAAATCATCAGATGGATAACAAACATGTGCTGCTGGTAGATGATGTACTTACAACAGGTGCTACCATTGAAGCTTGCGCTGACGCACTATTAAAAGCAAATAATATAAAGCTGAGCCTAGCAACTATTGCAGTTGCTTAATTCAAACAACTCCTATTCTGGCTTAAATGGAATATAGGCTTCAAAGGTTGTGCCTTTGTCTAATTCTCCATCCACCGATACTTCACCACCATGGGCGTTGACGATAATTTTGACATAACTCAAGCCAAGCCCAAAGCCTTTTACATTATGTATGTTACCAGTAGGCACACGATAAAACTTCTCAAAAATCCTGCGTTGATTTTCGCGCGTAATACCAATACCATTATCCTGAACACTGATAAATATACCATGCTGCGAACTGCGCGTACTCACATCAATTTCCAACTCCGAATCTTTGCGGTATTTCATTGCATTATCAAAGATGTTGTAGATAGCATTAGATAAATGAAATTTATCGCCAAGAATATCCGCCTTAGCAGCATTAAAACGTTTCACTAAAATTCCATTTTCATTTTGAAGGCGTAATGAAAGCGAGTCGGTAATTTCATTTAGCAGGTCATGAACATTCAAAGGTTCCTTCTTAAGTTTGAACTCTCCCCTATCTAATTTGGCAACCTGCAACACATTTTCAATGTGTCCACTCAATCGCTTATTCTCTTCTTCAATAATGTGCGCATAGCTTTGAATCTTCTCCTTATTGCCTATAATCTTATCGTTCAACAACATTTGGCTTGCCAATGAAATTGTGGCTACAGGAGTTTTAAACTCATGCGTCATGTTATTGATAAAATCAGTTTTCAAATCATCCAGTTTCTTCTGCCTGATGATGATGTAAAGCGCACCGCCAAACGAAGCCACAATAATCAATATAAATGCAAGCGAAGCACTCAACATCAACCACATACTCTTAAAAATAAAGCTCTCCTTATTGGGAAAATGTAAAATCAGAATCCCTGAATTCTCGTAGAAATCATTGGGAAAAAGCGGAATGGAAAAGAAGTTTATAAACTCTGCACGAGTGATGTTTTCAAGATTTCCAAACAACTTTTTATCGTTAGAATTATCAAAAACTGCATATTGAAAGTTAGTATCAATTCCTTCTTTCAAGAACTCAGATTTTAATAAAAGCTCCGTAAGTTGTTGGTTGGTTTTTTGGGCAAAACATTTATCTTCCAACATAAACTGCATTGCCAAATCTTGAAACATTCTGTTGTACTTTCTAAACTGATATTCTATCAGCAGTCGCTCTCTTTCTTCTGGCGTTTCAAAGCTGCTAATGTCAGCATGAGGACTACCATGTATGCCCTTTGCATGGTCTTGCAGATATTCTATGCTGCCAAAAAATTTACTTACAAAATAGCCCGAAGTATCAGTAAAACCAAACTTCATGGCATGTTGCCCAACAGAATCAATTAATGAAAATTTCGGATTGAAGGTTTTGATAGACTGCACCGTGTCATACATCTGCGACATTGCTTTGCCCATATCTGGCAAACCAGTTTGCGAAAAATACAATACTGCTTCATTGCGTTCCAATTGTTGCGCCACCATTGTAAGCGCAATCATCACGCCTTGGTCAAACTTATCTTCGCGCACTTGATAGCTTTGCTTTACCCAGTTAAATTGAATGTACACCAAGCCGGCAAGTGCCAATAAGATGGAAGCTCCAATAATTGTAACCCAACGAATTTTCATAAGCCGCGAATATATCTATGAATGAAATGAAGAAAGTTTGCTTAACGAATGTTGTGGGAT
>CAZKHZ010000070.1:0-16759 GCA_964552715.1 uncultured Chitinophagaceae bacterium
GTATAGCATTGCTGCGGTGAAGATAGAGATTTAGGGTTTGGGGCTTGGAGATTCTATTCATTAACAGATATGGTTGCCATTCTTAAAGAATAGCATTTGAAAAGTTTGGTAAGTATTTCATTCTACTTTTAAAAATAGCCTAAGTAGGGTAAAATTGAGCACTTAGGAATTGAAATGGAAAAGGAAGTTTGAGGGTTTGGGTGATGTTTTTATTGAATTTAACTATACCAATGGTGTTTAGGATAATTAGGTTTGGATTTTTATTTTTTTGAAATGGATAAAATAGAAACTTTGTTCAATTTTTGGGCAGTTGATTTTGGTAAAGGACATAGAGGTTGAGTAAAGTTGTCTGATGAGTGTATGCGATTAAGAAGAAAACGTGGGTCGTGGAAGAAATGCTAAAGGCGACACAGTTAGACTACGCGGGATTTAAAAAAAGCAGTAAAATAGAATTACTAATTGATGCGTAGCTACAACAAGTCCTCCTCCTTCCTTGCCAATTTTGGTGGACGAATAAAATCTGCGGGAAATCTTTTGAAGTAGGTAAATAAGATATTGCTGAAGCCTGGCAAATTTCTTAACTCAACACCACGCGAGCGAACAGCCACCATAAAAGCAAGTGTGAAACTGACTAAGAAATTGATAAACCCAATGCCTAAAACTCCAATAAAACAAACAAGATAGGTGTGCCATGTAATTAAATGATGCGCACCTAAAATACCTATGGCGTAATTTCCGGCAGCAATGGTGATGTGGCGAATATCGAAAGGCAAGCCAAAAATGTTGCCAAAAAACGCAGCCGTTCCAAGGAAAAATCCAAGTGCAAAATTACCTACCAATGCACCAAGATTATGCTCAACATAATTTGCAATACTATTTAATCGTTTGCCTGATATTATTTGTTTCAAACTGGGATGCTGTCTGATACGTTCAGGAATTTGCGAATAGATTACTCTGTTATCCCAATAGCCGGAAATAATACCGCTGACAAATAAAAAAACACCTGTAAAACCTGCATAAAGCCAAGCCAATGTCTTCGTTGGATTTACTCCATCCAACATGTGTAGTGCTTCCTTTTCACTTACCATTACTGAACCATTTACAACCGAAATAAGGTACGCAAATAGGAAAGGTAATGGAAATACGATTAGTAAATTTCCAACAAAAGAAATGATTTGTGAGCGTGAAGTTTGACCTACAACAATTGCTAGTCCATAAAGATTTCGTTCGCCTTTTTTACTATCTAAAGAAGCTGCAATTCTAGATGCAGTCATTGCAGGCTGCTTGGTAGCAAGTGCAGCATGTGTAACGTGAATTATAATAAACCCCGCAGCATAATTCAACGAAAACAAAATTGCTTCCCAAAAAGCATTTGCACCGCTGCGATGAATAAAAATTTTGAAAAGCACTACAAAAGCAATGATTACTCCGCCCTTACATGAAGCTACAAAAAAGTCTTTGAATTCCTTTCTACCTGTAGTGATGTAATGCTCGCCAGATTTGCTTTTATGCTCCGCAATTTGGTAAGTAAGTAAACTAAAATTCTGGTGAATTAACTCGCCCACTGCATAGCGGTTGTTAATGTAGTAAACACTTCTTTTAAAAAATGAAACCAACTCTTTTATGCCGAAACCATTTTCAGCAAAAAGAATAGAAGCAATCATTTCCATTTGGAACAACTGGCTCTCTAACCTGCGAATGAGAAAGGTTTGCTCAAGGCTGGTTCCATTTCCTAAACTTTGAACTCGCAATCTCTCTAAAGCACTGAAACATTCTTTAATACGAATGCGCAAGGCTTGATATAAACCATCAACATCTTCCAACTCTTTTGCCTTCAACGCGTCTAAAAGCGAATCTGTAGCAACTGCTTGTTCCGAAAAGGTTTCTGCCAACACTTCTACCGGAAGCCGCATAGCAATTGGCTTCTCCAAGCCCGCTGCTGCTACGCGAACAGAAAGCATACTTATTGCTGTGCTTAACTCTTTCTGCAAATGTTCGGAATGCCAGTTAACAATTGGCACAAGCATTGAAAAAAAATCAGCCCATACTTTATCGTCTATTGCGCATAACCAATTGCTGTCGTTGGAAAATGGAAAGATGGTTTGAAACATTCTCGTCAAAGAATTTTCAGCTACCAATTCAGGCAAAATTTTATGGCGGATTCTTGCAAAAAATTCGGTGAAAAAATCATTGCGAACAGCAACTCCACTATCAGTAAAAAACTCTACCAGCCTTGAAGATTCAACTATTTCATACAGTGCTTTTGTAAAAACAAATCGCAACTCATCATCTTGCTCAAGTGTGTCAATTGCCTCTTGTAATTGTAGGGTTGCATATTTAGCACTGCTGAATGAACCAGGACGCATTGACCGAACAAACGCTGCGAGGGCATCAATTTTTTGTTCGCGGGTAAAAGCAATAGTAAATTGTTGTAGAATTTCTTTCATTTAAGTGGCGAAAAATAAAGAATAAAATGGATGCAACTGTTTAATGTAGCAAGCACAACAAATTCATCTTGATAAAAAGCAAGAAGCCGCTCCAAAAATGGAAACGGCTTCTTCGTCTAAGAAAGACACCGACTACTATCAGCTCAATTTAATTTCGCTTTTGCCTATCAAGTATCCGTTTTGCAACAATTCAACTTTGTAAACACCTGGTTCTTTGATGTTTTCGCCCCAATAAAGCGTTACTTTTTTGCTGGCATTGTGCCAATCAATGTCAGCTTTTTGAGTATATAACATTGGTGAGCCTGAGTGCGATTCATTCATCAAACCCGAACCCATATCGTTTACAGCTATTGTTTCACCTTTAGGATTGATGATGCGCACGTAAACGCTGACATTACCTGCATCCAACACCTGATTCTCTCCGGTTTCAAAACTAATTTTCAACGCTTCGGTATTTTTTGCTTTGCGCACTTTCATATCCTTACCATTGTTGCGTTTTTTCACCGCATTCAACTCAAGATTTGAGACAGGAAGCAACGAAGCGATTTCAACCTTTTTACTCAAAACACCATTTTTGGTATTTAGCGAAGCACTCAACTCCTTTTCAGTAAGCAACTCATTGGAAAGAGCCGAATTTTCTGAAGCTAATTGATTGTTTACCTGGTGGAGCCTTGTGATTTGTGCATTCAAATCAGCAAGCACATTTTCGTACTGCGCCACCATTAATCGGGCTTCATTCAACTTTTTATTGGTTGCTTTGCCAGCTAAAACCAATGCCCTGATTTTTTGCTTCTGCAAATCAATCTCCGTTTGCTTATCCGCCACTACCTTGTCCAAGTCAGCATTTCTGCCTTTGAAAAAAGTCAGTTCATTCTTTTTGCTTTCTAATGAATCGCTAAGCGAAAGCAATTGTCCCTGATATGTATTGTTTTGATTGAAAAATTGTCTGCTCTCTGTTTTTACATTTTGGTACTCATATACCAAAATGCCACAGGTAAGTGTTAACACTGCAAACATCCCTAAGAATAAGCCTCTGCTTACTGTTTTTTTGTTTGTCGTTTCCATAACTATACATTTTTGATGAAGTAAATGAAAAGTGCATAAGCAATAGTTTTTTTTTGATTTATGAATATAAAACGTAGGCGCACTAAATTTATTGTGCAAAGTATTTTTGAAGGAAAAAATATTTTAAAAAAACTTCTCACTAAACACTATTGCGTAGTGTTGAAATCATTTCCTCACTTACATCTTGAACACAACTATTTTTAGCGCATGAATTTTTTAGAAGAACTTAATGATGTGCAGCGCGAAGCAGTATTAAATTTTGAAGGACCAACCCTTATTGTTGCCGGACCCGGCTCGGGCAAAACCCGCGTGCTTACTTATAGAATCGCGCATTTGTTGCAGCAGGGTGTTAGCCCATACGGTATTCTTGCGCTCACGTTTACTAACAAAGCATCTGAGGCAATGCGTCAGCGTATAGAAGCCATTGCAGGCACCAATGCACGCAGTTTGTTTATGGGAACTTTTCACTCGGTGTTTGCAAAAATTTTGCGCGTAGAAGCACAGCGCATCGGCTTTCCTTCCAACTTTACTATTTATGATACCGAAGATTCGCGTAGCCTTATCAAAACTATTATTCGCGAAAAAAATTTAGATGATAAAGTTTACAAACCTAATCAGGTTCAATACAGAATTTCTTCTGCAAAAAACTCCCTTATCACACCCGATGATTATTTAGTAGATGCCGAGCTAAGCAAAGAAGACCGCGAAATGCGCAGACCCGAAACTGGCGCCATTTACAAAACCTATTGCGAGCGTTGTTTTAAAAGTGGCGCGATGGACTTTGATGATTTACTGTTAAAGACATACGAAATACTGAATACTTTTCCTGATGTGTTATACAAGTATCAGCACAAGTTTAAGTATGTGTTGATTGATGAGTTTCAAGATACTAACCCTTTGCAATATGCCATTGTAAAACGTATTGCAGATGTATTTCAAAACATAACTGTTGTTGGTGATGATGCGCAAAGTATTTATGGCTTTCGCGGTGCTACAATTGATAACATTCTCAATTTTTCAAAGGACTTCCCCGACTTAAGTATTTTTAAATTGGAGCAGAATTATCGCAGCACACAGAATATTGTTACGGCTGCAAATAAGCTGATTGAAAAAAATAAAAATCAGATTAAAAAAGAAATCTGGACGAGCAATAACGAAGGTGAAAAGATAAGATTGGTGCGCGCTCCCAGCGACAATGAAGAAGGTAGATTTGTTGCCGAATCCATCAAAGAATTAAAAGAGCGCGAACAAATGTTCAATCGTCATTTTGCTATTCTTTACCGCACCAATGCACAGTCGCGTTCGTTTGAGGAAAGCCTACGCAGGATGAACATTCCTTACAAAGTGTATGGCGGCATGAGCTTCTATCAGCGCAGAGAAATAAAAGATTTGTTAGCCTACTTGAAACTTGCCATCAATCATTATGACGAAGAAGCCTTGAAGCGCATCATCAATTACCCTGCGCGCGGCATTGGGCAAACCACCATTGATAAACTCACTATTCTTGCAGTGAACGAAGGCAAGCGAATTTGGGATGTTTTGGAAACAATCGCCTTCACCGATTTTCCTTCGCGCACTAAAAATGCGTTGGAAGAATTTGTGCTGATGGTGAAAAGTTTTGAAGCAATGAGCAAAGACCGCAACGCCTTTGAAGTTGCTCAACATGCCGGCAAAGTTACTGGCTTGCTTACCGAATTATATAACGATAAAACTGTGGAAGGTGTTAGCCGCTACGAAAACATCCAGGAATTGCTGAATGGTATAAAAGAATTTGTGGAAGAAGACGTGGTGCAGGAAGAGGACGTGGACGCTTTGCCAATTGATAAATCGTTAGGCACTTACATGCAAAACATTACCCTGCTTACGGGCGATGAAAAAGACAAAGACAATATTGACACCGTGAAGCTAATGACCATTCACAGTGCAAAGGGTCTGGAATTTCCGGTGATTTATGTTGCAGGAATGGAGGAAGGACTTTTTCCAAACGGTCAATCGCTTTTCAGCTTAGAAGACTTAGAAGAAGAGCGGAGACTATTCTATGTAGCCATCACGCGTGCTGAACAAAAACTGTTTCTTACGTATGCTTCTACGCGCTACAAGTTTGGCAGTTTACAATACTGCGAACCCAGTAGATTTTTGAGTGAAATTCCGGAAAGCATACTTTCTATACATGGCGATTTGAAACGCGAACAGGCGCGTCAAGTTGTAAGCAGAACTTTGAGCGTGAAGCCTACCAGCAATACGCCCAAGCCAACTGTTGCGGGCTCCGAGCCTTTTATACCAGATGATGCCAACGGCTTGCAGACAGGAATGGAAGTAGTGCACGAAAAATTTGGCGAAGGCAAAGTGATTGCCATGGAGGGCGCAGGCGTTAATCGAATTTCTACGATATTTTTTGAAGGTTACGGACAAAAGAAAATCATGCTCAAATTCGCGCGATTGAAAATATTGAATCACAGTTAACAGAATGCTTTTGCATTATGCCATTTGTAATTGAACAATCCCCACTTACTTTTTTCGACAACATAGAATGGTGGAAAAATGGAAAAATATCACTCTGATTTTACTGTGTTTTTAATTCTAACATTCCTCCATTCCATCTTTCCATTTTTCCAACATTCCTGTATTCCAACATCATTTAAATGGATAGCAATTCAATATTATCGAACCCAACCGAGCTTGTTGGCATAGCAGCGGCTTGTTGCACTACTCTTTCGTTTGTGCCACAAATCGTGCACATCACCAAAACCCGAAACACCGATGGAATATCATTAAAAATGTATGCCGTGTTTGTTACAGGTATTTTTTTGTGGTTGATGTATGGCTTAATGCTAAACTCCCTACCCATCATCATTGCTAATGCAGTTACTTTAGTTTTAGCAGGCGCTATCTTGACTATGAAGATTAAGGATGTGGTGAGGAAAAGGAGAAAATAGAAAAAATGTACCTGTTATATATTTTAAGATTAAAATCCGCTCCTCACTTCTATTTCTTTCAATTTTAAAACCATCATTCTTTCCATTCCTTGAAAACAAACAATGTGTGAATTATGTAAGTCTCGTAACAAATTGTGTAATCCTTTGCTGTGCATTTAGATTTGATTTGCAACATGCAAATTGAAAAATTAAAAGAGCTGGCCATAGAGCAAAGCGCACCATGTGTTTCTATATCATTAAACACTCACAGAACTCATCCCGACAATGCACAAGACTCCATTGTACTGAAAAATCTTTTGAAAGAAGCACACGACCGCGTTACACAAGAGTTTGGAAAAAGGGATGTAACGCAACTGCTCGAAAAAATTGAAAACATAGACCAGGAAATTGATGTGAATTACAATCTGGACAGCTTGCACATTTTTCTTTCAAACAAAACAAAAGAAATTATCAAATCGCCTTGGCGAGTGAATAAAAATACGGTTCAAATAGCAGACCACTTTGCTATCAAACCACTGATTAAAATATTAAACCGCACAGAAAACTACCACATTCTTTTGCTTTCTCAATCAGGTGTAAATCTATTTCATGCCCAGAATGATGTGATAAGCGAAGAGATTAAAAATGAAGATTTCCCGTTTGACCAAAATCCACATTACTCAACGCATAGCGGTGAGCTAAGCGATGCAAAACAAGTTGACAACCTAGTGCGCGAATTTTTAAATACGGTAGATAAAGCTGTAGTGAAAGTATTTCACAAAACAGGATTGAAATGCGTAGTAATATGCACTGAAGACAATCATAGCCGCTTAATGCAGGTTGCGGATTTACCGTCAGTATATCTTGAGTATGTGAAAATAAATTATAACGATGTAGCCAACCACACCCTTGCTTTATCGGCTTGGAAAGTGGTTGAAGCATTACAACAAAAGAATCGCACAGAAGCGATTCACGAAATGCAGGAAGCCGTTGGAAAAGGCAATGTGCTAACAGATTTATCTGAAATATATCGAGCTGCAAAAGAAGGCAGGGGCGACCTACTTATCGTTCACAACGATTACAGCCAAGCAGTAAAAATGAAAGATGAAAACACATTTGAATTGATAGAGGATGCTACACAAGAAGGCGCTATTGATGATGTTACAAATGAAATTGCATGGGAAGTAATTTCAAAAAAAGGTCGCGCAATTTTTACTGATCAAGAAGAGATTAAATCCTTAGGAAATATTGTTTTGAAAGTAAGGTATTGAGTGTTGCCTACAGCAATAATTTGTTCTTGTACTTAGCATACTAAAAAATTCGTTTGTTTCTTAATGACGCCTAGAGCAATTGACAAAGTTTGTAGCATCATCAAAACTGTTCATCTCCAAATCTCATTTCCTATATTTGCACAATGGCAGTAGCAGTTGAAACGATAGAAGAAGTAAAAAAAATCTTCTCCGCCTACCTTGAGCAAAAAGCGCAACGCAAAACAGTTGAGCGCTTTCAGATATTAGAAGAAATCTATTCTCGCCACGACCACTTTGATGCCGAAGTTCTTTACATTGATTTGAAACAGAAAGGGCTAAACGTAAGCCGCGCCACCGTGTATAACACACTTGATTTATTAATTAGCTGCGACCTAATTAAAAAACATCAGTTTGGCAAAAATCAGTCGCAATACGAAAAGAGTTACGGCTACAAACAACACGACCACATCCTGTGCGTTGACTGCAAAAAAGTGGTGGAATTCTGCGACCCGCGCATCCAGCAAATAAAATCTATGATGGGCGACCTGCTCAATTTCACCATCACACATCATTCCTTGAATCTTTATGGAATTTGCGGCAATTGCAAAATTAAGCGCGAAGTAAAAGGGGAGTGAAAGTGGCTACTTTTTTGCACTTAAAATCTCATTGTATTTAGTACGGTTATTTAGTACTTCAATTGCCTTTGCTACGCGCACGTCATCAAGCATTTGCTTTTGCTCTTTACCCGAAATATAATAGTAGCGACCGACAATTTCAGCTTCCAGCAATTTCAATATTTCATCTTTTTGTTTCACCACATCCTGTTGCTTATCGTGCGACATTTTCGCTTTGATAGATTCGTATTGTTGCTTAACGGCATCAAAATATTTTTCCTCCTCGGCTGTTTCTTTTAGTTGTTCCAAAAGCTTCTCACTCTCGGTATTATAGGCATAATCTTTATCCTTTATAAAAGTAAGAAACTCATTGAAATCCTTTTCTGCTAATTTGAATTTATCTGGTGTAGCAATACTTTGGTTTTTGAATTTGTATTGCGTGGCGAAATTAAATATCAAATGTACACTTGTCAACTTCTCTGCAATACGGCTTAACTCTGGATTTGGCAATTCCAAATCAGGATCCACACCACCGCCATCAAATACTTTTCTACCTGCCTTGGTTTTAAAAACATTCTTGAGCGAATCAGGAATCTTTTTCACGCTGCCATCTTCATTCTTTTCAGCATAATTAATTGCCTGAATGCAACGTCCACTTGGGATATAATATTTGGCTGTAGTAACCTTCAAAACGGTATTATAGCTAAGGTTCTTAGTGATTTGCACCAAGCCTTTTCCATAAGTTTTTTGCCCAACCACTACTCCCCTATCCAAATCCTGCAAACTACCCGACACAATTTCAGAAGCCGATGCGCTCATGTTATCAGTAATAGTTACCACAGGAATTTTCGTGTCGGACGGGTCATTCAATGTTCTGAAAGAAGTATTCCATTCATCCAATTTTCCCTTAGTGCTTACTACCAATTGATTCTTGTCAACAAATAAATTTACAATATTTACAGCCTCCACCAACAAACCACCTGGATTGCCGCGAAGATCAAGGATAACACCTTTCATATTTGCATTTGCACGCTTCAAACTATCAAACGCTTGCTTCACATCTTTACCAGCATTTTCATTGAAAATCTTTAAACGAATCACACCAATGCTATCCGTAATCATGCCAAAATACGGCACGTTTGTTTCTTGAGTTTCAATGCGCTGAAGCGAAAAATACTTTTGCTCTGATGCGCCATTTGGCAACAAGTGCAATACCTTCAACGCAAGTGTTGAACCCGGCTGTCCACGCAAAAATTTCTCTACATCCTCTATCTTTTTTCCCTGAGCAGAAGTGCCATCAATATCTAAAATCTTATCGCCAATCTGCAATCCATTTTCATCGGCAGGCAAACCTTTAATGATTTCATTTATCACCGGCAATCCATCAATCATTTCAACGTTTATTCCTACACCTCCAAACTTTCCTGTTTGTTGCATACGAGCAGTTTCCACCTGCGACTGACTGAAATAATTCGTGTATGGGTCTAGCGTTTTTAGCATTCCATCAATTAGGTTGCGCATCATTTTGCTTGGGTCAGTATCATCTACATACGATGTATTTACTTCGCGATACAAGGCACTCATCACATCCAAACTTTGCGAAATGCGAAAATATCTGTCGGATGCCGCAAACGACAACCCAGCTATTGCCAACAAGCCTATGATTAAAACTTTATTATTTACTTTTCTCATTATTACTTTTTAAAACTGCACCATCAATAAATCGAAGTGTATTTGTCTCACTTCTAATAGCCAAAATCTATTGCCTATTAACGCTTCAATATCTCTCTCCACTTGTTATTATCATTCAACACTTCAACCGCTTTTTTCAAATCAGTATCGTAGCGGCATTGCACCTCCGAGCGACCCGTATTCAAATAATAACGCGAAGCAATTTCTTCTTCCAAAAACATTTTGATTTGTTTTCTCTGCTTTTGCAAATCCAACTTTTTGTCGGTATTCATTTTTACTTTCAATGAATCAAACTCTGTTTTGATGGCATCGAAATAATTTTCTTTTGAAGAAGCAGTTTTGAAATCTTCCAGCAACTTTTCGCTACGCGTGCTGTACTCATAATCCTTACCCGAAAGCCATTTTACAAATGCATCATACTCTGCATCGGTGAGTGCAAATTCTTTGCCCGAAGGAATGCTTGCGCGCTTTGCGCGATACTCTGTAGCGTAATCAAAAATGTGGTTGCGCGCATACAAACTGATAGTAATGTTCTGCACTTTTTCAGGTTCTGTTTTAATGTCTGGCTCAATGCCTGCACCATCATATACAGTGCGCCCTGCTTTGGTTTTAAACGCAGTAAGCAAAGAATCTGGAATTTTATTTACCCGTCCTGTGCTATCGCGTTGCGCATAGTTTAGTGCCTGAATACATCTGCCACTTGGAATGTAATACTTGGCTGTTGTAATTTTTACTTTGGCACTGTAAGGCAGTGGCTTTGTAGTTTGCACCAAACCTTTACCAAAAGTGCGCTGACCAATCACTACCGCCCTGTCTAAATCTTGTAAAGAGCCAGCAACAATCTCTGAAGCCGAAGCTGCATTGCCATCCGTAAGCACCACCAATGGAATGTTTACATCAACAGGGTCGCTAATTGTTTTGCGCACATAAGTATCTTCCTTGCTTCTGCCGCGCACACTCACAATTTCCTGATTGCGCCCTACAAAAGTATTGGCAACATTAATGGCTTCGTCTAACAAACCTCCCGGATTGCCACGCACATCCAACACAACGCCTTTTAATTTTTTACCGTTTTCTAATGCCGTTAGTGCATTGCGCACTTCCTGCCCTGCGCGCATAGTAAAGTTGGAAAGACGGATGTAACCAATATCTTCAGATACCATTCCGTAATATGAAACATTGCGGATTTTAATTTCCTCCCGCATCAGCTTGATCGTGTTCTCGCTTTCTGTGCCATCCGCATTGAGTCTTGTATATTTTACAGTAACCTCGGTACCAGGTCTGCCCTTCAGCATTTTGCTAACATCGTCTGTCTTAAAATTGCGCGCGCTTTTGCCATCAATCTCCAACACTTTATCGCCAGCGCGCAAGCCACCTTTTGCAGCCGGAAAACCCTCGTAAGGCTCAGTAACAATTACAAACTCACCGCGATTTCCAATCAAGGCGCCTACACCTGCATACTTACCTGTGGTTTGCATTCGGTAATCTTCGGCATCCTCCTCGGGAATAAAATTGGTGTATGGATCCAGTTGCTCCAACATGTTTTCAACGCCTGCACGCACAAGCGATTCATGGTCGAGTGTATCCACATAATAAGTATTCAACTCTTTGTAAAGCGAAGCAAAAACATCTAAGTTTTTATTCACTTCAAAAAAGGAAAGTGTGGTAAGCGAAATTGTGGCTGCACCTAAACCAACAGCGCAACAAACAATCAATATTTTTTTTCGGAACATATTATTATTCAATTCGTAAATAAACGCAGGCGGAACAAAGATGTTATCAAATGCCACCTGCATGGAGCGAAGATTGCATTTTTTGTGTTTTAATAAATCACACACCGATGTTACCCTTTTAAGGATTACATCAATAAATTATCAAATAAAATTATTCAGATAATGCACGATATAGTTCAACACTTGCTTTCTGTCTGCCTCGGGCTCATTGTGCAACTCGTGATAATAACCATCCCAAAGTTTTAAAGTAGTTAAGCCGTTTTTATTGTTTGCAACAAACTCTTCTGTTCCTTTTGGCGAAGTCAATCTATCGGCTGTGCCGTGCATCAATAGCATAGGCACGCTCAAATCATTGGCATGTTCCAGCGCATATATTCCGGCTTTAAAAAATCCAAGAAACATGCCAGCAGTAATCACCTGCAAGGTCATTGGGTTGCTGATGTATTTGCGCACCTCCTCTTTATCGCGTGAAATTGCATCTGCATCCAATTCACTCTTTTCGGTAAATGCGGGATATATATTCACCATCAATTTTGCCAAAAACACTTTGAAAGCAGGCGGCTCGAAACCGAGTTTAAAAAGCGGTCCAGTTACTACTGCTGCCTTTACATTTTTAGGCTGTTTTTTCAATAAATAATTGGTGACAATGTTGCCACCCATGCTATGCCCATAAAGAAAATTCGGTAAGCCCGGAAAGCGCGTATCGGCTTCCTGCAATATTGTTTTTACATTATCCAACATATCCTCATAATCTGCATGTCCGCGCTTGCCCTCTGTTTTGCCGTGACCCAACTGATCGTAAGCAAGCACCGCAAAACCAGCATCGCACAAAAACTTTGCAACATGCTCGTAGCGGTCGCTGAACTCCGCAAAACCATGCACCAAACAAACTACTGCTTTTACATTGGCAGGTGTCCAACCTTGTGCGTAAACTTTTCTGCCTTTAGAATCCCATGTCCATTCAAAATGATTCATCTGTGATTTATTTTACTTTTTACTTTCACCAAAAGTATTCTATTATACTTATCTAACAATCAAACATTTTATGAAATGTCCATGATGCAAATAATATCAACAAAAATTAATATCATGGACATTCCATGTATCCTTTTAAAAACAATTATTTATACATGAAACGAATGATTAAGCTAATTTCTATTGTGGTGCTTACACCTGTTTTGCTTTTTGCATTGTATGTAGTTGGCAATCTTGTTTATGCAAGCATCACAAAATTTAAACCCGAAGCAGTGGTTGATGTGCCTGCGTTCAGTAAGGCGGCACAAAGCGAAAACCAAATTGCAGCAACAGATTCCTCATTCGATTTTTTGATTTGGAACATTGGCTATGGCGGTTTGGGTGCCGAGGCAAATTTCTTTTATGATGGTGGCGAAATGGTTGTGAGCCCAAAAGAAATGGTGGAAAAATACAACAAGGGTATTGTTGATTTTTTATCAAAAAGCGAAGCCGATTTCATCCTGCTTCAGGAGGCGGATACCACGGGCAGACGAAGTTGGGAAATTAACCAAAAAGAAAATATTGCTGCTGCGCGCCCCAATGATTTTTATGCTTTTGCAGTTAACTACGATGTGCAATTTGTACCCGTGCCATACACCAACCCTATGGGCAGGGTGTTGGGTGGTTTGTTGTCGTTTTCGTCATTTACTCCTGTAGAAAACAAACGCATTCAATTGCCGAACAAAGACAAATTCCCCGACCAACTTTTTTACTTAGAAAGATGTTTGCTGTTGCAGCGTTTTAAATTGCCAAACGGCAAAGACCTTGTGGTGGTGAACACCCACTTTGAAGCCTACGACAATGGTGAAGTGAAGGCAAAGCAAATGGCATTTACAAAAACAATTTTGGTGGAAGAATACAACAAAGGCAACTATGTGGTGATGGGTGGCGACTGGAACATTTCGCCTCCGGGATTTGCCGCCCACAGCTTTGCCAAAGAGCCCGAAACAGACTACTTGGACGCCAATGCCAATGCCAATTATATTGAAGGTTGGAATTATGCTTTTGATCCTTCGGTAGCCACCAACCGCAAGAATAAAACTGCCTTTGATACTGCAAAAACATTCACCACCATCATTGATTATTTCCTCGTGTCTCCCAACCTTGAAGTGGAGGAAGTGAAAGGCATTGATTTAGGTTTCAAATCGAGCGACCACCAGCCGGTGAAGTTGAGGGTGAGGTTGAAGTAACTCACGGGACTGGGTCATGCCCATGCCCGCCTCACGGTTGGCAACTTGCAATGCGTTTCATGTCAAGCCATGTGCCTTTTAGGGTCCAGGTTTTTTGCAAAGCCTCCATGGCATATTGCGAACAAGTAGGTGTGTAGCGGCAGCTTGGCGGCAAAATAGGCGACAGCAATATCTAGCAAAACCTGCCTAACTTATTTATTTCGTTTGGAACACAGCAAATGAATTTGGGCTTTACTCAGCCATCAACCACACAGCACCAATACTGTTCAATAATCTATTTGAATCGCTCAGCAGCAGCCCGTTCCATTGCCGCCTGATGGTCGGGATGCGCAATGGCAATTAGCGCTTGTGCTCTTTGCCGCAAGTTTTTGCCATATAAATTCGCAATGCCGTATTCAGTTACCACATAGTGCATGTGTGCTCTAGTGGTTACCACACCCGCACCTTCTTTCAAAAAAGGGGTAATTTTAGAAATACCTTTTGCTGTTACTGAATTCATGGCAATGATGGCTTTGCCCCCTTGTGAGAGCGATGCCCCACGAATAAAATCCATTTGCCCACCCACGCCCGAAAAATGTTTTGTACCAATAGAATCGGCACACACTTGCCCTGTTATATCAATCTCAATAGCACTATTAATTGCCACCATTTTCGGGTTAGTTTTTATCACCGAAACATCATTGACATAGCTCGCTCCCAAAAATACAAACTCGGGATTGTCATCCACAAAATCATAAAGACTGCGCGTTCCGATGGCAAAGGTTGCCGACACTTTATCTCTGTGCTTATGCTTGTATTTATTGGTAATAACACCCTTTTGCAGCAGGTGCATCACCCCGTCAGAAAACATCTCGGTATGCACCCCCAGATCTTTGTGGTTGGTAAGGCAAGAAAGCACTGCATCGGGAATGGTGCCTATGCCTAACTGTAAAGTAGCGCGGTCTTCTATCAGCGAAGCAACATTTCTTGCAATAGCACGCTCTGTGTCGGTTACGCCCATGCTGTAACTTACCTCAGGCAGTTCATCTTTACATTGCACCACCAAATTTATTTCGCTAATATGTATCAAACCATCTCCATGCGTTCGCGGCATATTGGGGTTCACCTGTGCTATCACCAACTTTGCATATTTCACCGCAGGGCGCGCCACATCAACCGAAACTCCCAACGAACAAAACCCATGTTTATCTGGTGGTGAAATATGAATTAGCGCCACATCTAGTGGCAGCAATTCTCTTTCAAACAGTGTGTGAATTTCGCTCAAAAAAACAGGTATGTAATCTCCGTTTGTTTCGTTCACATTCCTGCGAATTGGCTCAGACACAAACAAACTATTGAAGAAGAAATTATCCTTGTATTCGGGCTTGTTGATGCCTATGTCGCCAAGCATACTCACGCTGATGATTTGCACATTGCTTAATTGGGCAGCCCTTTGCTCCAGTGCTTTAAGTAAATGCAAAGGAGTGGCGGCACTGCCTTGCACAAAAACGTTTTGGTTCGATTGAATATGTGCTACTGCTTCTGCTGCGCTAACAAGTTTCATATTGAGCTTATCTCTTTAATATATGTTTTTAAAATACCATCTGCAATCAAGAACTCTGCTGCAAGAAAAGTGAGCATAATCCAGAATCCTGCTTTTGGTATCGCTCCTTCAAACGCAAGAAAGTTCAGCGCAATCATTGAATCAGAAAGCAGAAACCATAAAGACCCAACAAACACGCTCCAAAAACCTACGGCATTCACAAAACCGTATCTGTTGAGCGCAAAAAATACCATGCTACCCAGAACCAGCGCATATATCACCACCGGAAATGCTGCAATGCTCTTTTCGGGGTTGGCATACACCCGTGGCACCACCGTAATAATCATTGCTATCACAAAAAGCACAATCAACATAAAAGGCCATTTTTTTCGGCTGAAAAGAGAAGCAGAAAAATTAATTTTTGCTTGCAGGTACACCGCAATGAAGAACAGATGCGAAACCAGAAAGCCACCAACACCAGCAAAAAAGAAATACTTATTCTTTGGCACTCCCATTATACTTAAATCCGAACTATGCTCTGGTGTAAGCAATAGCGACACATCGCCAACCCACGAAAAAAACAATGCAGGAATCATCAACTGATGTGCCTTGTTCCAGTTGCCATCCACCGATAACACATAGTATAAAGTCAGCAGCGGAAGTAAAAAAGGCTTAATCACAAACATCATTTTTCGATGATGTACAAACTCCGCATAGAGTTCTAAAACAACTACGAGAAAAAAGAGAATTGTTACAAATCCGGCAACCTTTTTGTTCATACTTAAACGTTTAAGTAACAAAGTAACAAACTTCTATGTCTTCCGCATTGTTACTCACGGCACTGGGTCGTGCCCATGCCCGCCCCACGGGTGGCAACTAGCTATGCGTTTCAGGGCAAGCCAAGTACCTTTTAGGGGTCCATGTTTTTGCAAAGCTTCCATGGCATATTGCGAACATGTGGGTGTGTAGCGGCAGCTTGGGGGCAAAATAGGCGACAGAAATATCCGGTAAAACCTAATGGGAATAAGCAAGATGAAGACCAAAACCTTTCGCAACACAGCGTGAATGTAATTGTTTGAATGTATGACGGCTCAGCCCTGCATTAATTTCATCCAGTCTAAGCTGTCAAAAAACACCCCGTTGCGCGAAATTCTATCATCAGTAATTTCTACAATATCCAAACAGCTTTCGGTAAGCGTTTTTTCTTTAACAGGAATAGTAGCTTTCCACTTTATCGTAAAGCCTTGTATATGCTATAGCAGTTTGCAAAAGGCATAAAAACAAAAAGCGGGCTAAGTAGCCCGCCTTTATTTGCAT
>CAZKHZ010000071.1:0-16278 GCA_964552715.1 uncultured Chitinophagaceae bacterium
AACTCCGTAAAATATTTGTAGAAATAAGGAATGGTTTCAATTCCCTTCAGGTAATTCCAAACACCATAATGCTCGTTTGGGGAGTGGATGGCATCCGAGTCTAAACCAAAGCCAAGCAACACAGATTTAGTGTTCAACACTTTTTCAAACATCGTAACAATCGGAATGCTACCACCGGTGCGCAAAGGGATTGGGGTTTTGCCAAAAGTAGCCTCCATCGCTTTAGCTGCTGCGCGGTAAGAGATACTGTCCGTGGGCGTTACAGCCGCTTCGCCACCGTGCATAGGTGTTACTTTCACTTTCACATAATCTGGTGCCGATTGCACAAAATAGTCAGTAAACAATTTAGTTATCTGCTCGTGCCCTTGGTTGGGTACCAAGCGCATAGAAATCTTAGCATAAGCCTTTGACGGCAACACAGTTTTAGCACCCTGCCCCGTGTAGCCGCCCCAAATTCCATTCACATCCAATGTCGGTCTAATTGAAACGCGCTCCAAAGTAGTGTAGCCCGCCTCGCCCAATTCTTCCGCCATGCCCAAGTCAACGTTATACTCCTGTTGATTGAAAGGCGCTTTCGCCATAGCAGCGCGCTCTTCGGCACTCACCTGCTGCACATCATTATAAAATCCGGGTATGGTAACTTTACGATTTTCATCATGCAGCTTGCTAATCATATCACACAATATATTGATTGGATTAGCCACCGCACCACCATAAACACCGCTGTGCAAATCGCGGTTGGGTCCCGTAACTTCCACTTCCAAATAACTTAAACCGCGCAAGCCTGTAGTAATGCTTGGATGCTCGTTGGCAATCATAGAAGTGTCAGAAATCAACACCACATCACTCTTTAAAAGCTGTGCGTTTGCTTTCACAAAACCCTCCAAATGTTCGCTGCCTATTTCCTCTTCTCCCTCAATCATAAACTTCACGTTGCAAGGCAGCAGGTTCTCTTTCATCATCAGCTCAAACGCCTTTACGTGCATGTACATTTGCCCCTTATCATCTGCACTGCCGCGCGCATAAATGTTGCCGTCTTTTATTACTGGTTCAAATGGGGGAGATGTCCACAACTCATAAGGGTCGGCAGGTTGCACATCATAGTGCCCATAAACAAGTATGGTTGGCTTTGTTGCATCAATTATCTTTTCGCCATACACCACAGGGTAACCTGGTGTTTCAAAAAGCTGCACTTTATCGGCTCCAGCAGCTTTCAGTTTTTCAGCCACAAAATTTGCAGCTTGAAGCACCTCGCCCGAAAACTTTTTGTCTGCACTCACCGAGGCAATGCGTAAAAGGTCAAAAAGCTCATTCAGAAATCTGTCTTTATTACTTTCTATTAAGTTGTTGAGTTGTTGCATGATTTTTATTGAGCGGCAAATATATGATGCCTTCCATCATTTTATACACTAATAAACACCTGCATTGGGACGAGGGACAAAGGACGGCTGTAAACGTCCCTCGTCCTTTGTCCCCAGTACTTTTTTAATTATGTATGACGCCTATTCTTTGACTATTTCAGAATAGTTAAGGTGCCTTTGTAATTGGAATTGGTGTGGTTGTCAATAAATACATATTTCGCTGTGTAAACATAAACACCAGCGGGTACCTGCAAACCATTAGCGAAACCATCCCATTTAAAGTTCACCTCTTCAGAGCTAAACACTTTTTCGCCCCAGCGATTGAACACTTTAATGTCAAATTGTTTCACTGCTTTCAAGTTGCCAAACACTTGCCAAAAGTCATTACCACCGTCATTGTTTGGAGAAAAAGCATTTGGTATAAAAACAGTGTAGTCAGGAATTACAGTAGCGGTAACCTTCGATGAACCAGAACAACCATTGCTGGTTGTAACATTTACTGTGTAAGTTATAGTGTTAATTCCTTCAAAAAACGGATTGTCACAATCAGCGCAGGTTAAACCTATTGCAGGTACCCAGTTGTAACTTACTGTACCAGATTGATTACTTGTAATATTTAATTGAACAGGATTGCCTAAAGAAGTTTCTGTAGGGTTTGGCACTACGGTTACTTCCACTAGTCCAGGTTCTACAATTTGTGCAGTAGTAGTTGAGGAGCAATTACCATTGTCTGTTACAGTTAATGAATAATTACCCGCCACTAGATTAGTAAACAGACCAGTTGAATTGTTGCTTCCAGTACTTAATACAAAGTTGTATCCAGAAGAGCCTCCTGTTGCTGTTGCGTTGATGCTTCCATCTGTTCTTTGAAAACAAGTAACATCATTGGCAATTGCTGAAACATTAATCTGTGTTGGTTCACTTACAACCGCATTTGTGCTTGCAGTGCAAGTATTATTATCAGTAACTACAACAGTATAATTGCCTGCTAATAACCCACCAAAACTTCCGTTCGCTGAATTAAAAGTTGCACTGCCATCTGTTGCCGTATAGGAATATGAAGGCGTTCCTCCATTAGCAGTTGCCGTAATACTTCCATTGCTTAAACCAAAGCAGCTTGCGCCAGTTGTTGTAGCCGACACATTGATTGCAGCAGGTTCAGTAATTGTTACAGAAATAGTTTTTGTGCAATTGGTTTGGTCGGTAACTGTGATAGCATAAACACCTGCGCCAATTGACGTTGCACTGTTACTTGTGCTTACATTAGGCAGCCACTGGTAAGTGTAATTTCCTGCGCCACCATTAGCCGTGAGTGTTATAGAACCTGTTACCCCAGCATTACAATTTACATTTGTGTGCACTTCAGAAACAATAATTTCTGTTGGTTGATTTATTACAAATGAATTGATTTGCTGACATCCATTTGTAGCTGTAGAAGTAACGTTGTAGTTACCCGCAGGTAAGGATGCAGTAGCTATTGTTGCAGGTGAATTGCTCCAAGTAAATGTATATGGTGCAGTTCCTTCTGTAGGGCTTGCGGTAGCACTTCCATTCACTCCAAAACAAACTGCATCAACAGCAACAACCGCCAATGGGGGAGAAGTAGGTTGTGCAATTGTGATGCTCAAAGTAGTTGTGCAAGCATTGGCATCAGACACTGTTACCGAATAATTTCCAGCAGGAATATTGCTTCTGCCTTGTGTTGTAACACCACCACCCCAATCGTATGAATATTGTGTTGTACCGCCAGAAGGCGTAACAATAATATTGCCATCACTTGCTCCAAAACAGGAAGCATCTTGATGTGTTTCGGTTGCTGTCAATAAGGTAGGCTCTGTGATTGTTTCGCTAAGATTTACAGAGCAACCATTAGCATCCGTTAATGCACCTGCATAAGTGTTTGGTGCTAAACTTGGTATGGTTGTTGCTCCTGTAGGCAATGGATTTCCTAAGAAAGAATATGGTGCAGTTCCTCCACTTATGGTAACGGTTAAAGTGCCATTATTTAATCCAAAGCAAGTTACATTAGTATGAGAAGTTGGTGCAGCCAATACAGCAGGCTGTGTGATAGTAATACTTAACGTTCTGGTACAATTGTTTACATCTGATAAGGTAACACTGTAGTTGCCGAAAGGAATATTAGTCCTGTCTTCTGTAGCAGTTACGTTATCATTCCACAAAAATGTTATTGCGGATGCGCCTCCATTTGCAGTCACGTCAATACTACCTGTTGAATTACCAAAGCAGTCAACATTTTGATGGGTTTCAGATGCTATAATACCTGTTGGCTCGGTGATTGTAATTGAAATTGTAGCCGTACAGAAGTTCGCATCAGTAACCGTTAAAGTATAACTGGCAGCAGGAATGTTGGTGCGATTTTGTGTTGCGATACCACCACCCCAATTAAATGAATATGGTGTTGTACCTCCGGTAACAGTTGTCGTTATGCTTCCATTTGTTCCAGCATTACACGAAACATTGGTGTGAATCTCCGTAACACCCAAAACGGCAGGCTGAGTTATAGTTTCGCTTACGGCAAAAGTACAGCCATTTGCATCTGTAATAGGTCCTGCATAAGTATTTGGTGCTAGACTTGGAATCGTAATTGGTCCAGCAGGTAAGGGATTTCCTAAGAATGTATAAGGCGGAGTTCCGCCACTTGTATTTACTGTGATTGTTCCGTTGTTTAAGCCGTTACAAGTAACATTTGTACGGGAAGTAATTGCAGTCAAAACAGGTGGTTCAGTAATAGTAACATTCAATGTTTTAGTACAACTGTTTGCATCTGTTGCAGTCACTGAATAATTGCCCGCAGGTATATTAGTTCTGTCCTCATTAGTGCTGCCTCCAGTCCATAAAAAAGTCAATGTTCCTGTACCACCCGAAGCAGTGACATCAATACTTCCCGTTGAATTTCCAAAACAGTTTACATTTTGATGGGTTTCGGAAACTGTGAGTGCCGATGGTTCAGTTATGTTTACAGAAATAGTTCCAGTGCATGAATTAGCATCGGTAACTGTTACCGAATAATTTCCCGCAGCTAAATTTGTACGATTTTGTGTTACAACTCCACCTCCCCAATTAAATGAATATGGTATTGTACCACCAGTAACCGTAATCGTAATATTTCCATTTGTTCCTGCATTACACGAAACATTGGTGTGAATCTCCGTAACACCCAAAACGGAAGGCTGAGTTATAGTTTCGCTTACGGCAAAAGTACAGCCATTTGCATCTGAAATAGGTCCTGCATAAGTATTTGGTGCAAGACTTGGAATCGTAATTGGTCCAGCAGGTAAAGGATTTCCTAAGAATGTATAAGGCGGAGTTCCGCCACTTGTATTTACTGTGATTGTTCCGTTGTTTAAGCCGTTACAAGTAACATTGGTTTGGGAAGTAGTTGCAGTTAACGCAGCACTAGGTTGAAAAATCGTATCGCCACCAAATATTACGCATTTATTCGCATCAGTAATCGTATATCTGTATATGCCAGCCGCCAATCCTGTAGGATTAGTTCCAGATAAATTTGAAGGTGTCCATGCAAAGTTATACCCGGGTGTACCCCCTGCGGCTGTTACATTAAAACTGCCCGTTGTTCCTCCAAAACAGTTAATATTTTGTTTAACGTAGGTCTGTGTAAGTGCCGGAGGTGTAGTTATAGTTGCTGTACCTGCTATTGTACAATTATTTTTATCAGTAACAGTAAGTGTATATGCTCCTGCTCTGATATTAAGGTTGCTATCCTGCGTTACAAAATTACTCCAGTTGAAATTGAATGGAGGTGTACCTCCAGTAACATTCGCAATTGCTCTTCCCTTTCCTGAATTAAAACAACTATCTATTGTAGTTGCAAAGGTTACGCCCAATGATGGAACATTTGAAATATTACCTGTAGCAGTTGCAGTGCAGCCTCTGGAGTCGGTAACCGTAACAGATATATTGCCTGGTGCAAGATTATTAGCTACAGGATTATTAGGTTGTCCACCGCTCCACGCATAACTATATGGCGGCACACCACCTGAAGGAACGGACGCTAATGCTTGACCATTGTTGGCACCCACACAGGTTATACCAACAGTACTCATTTGCGCCACCATGGCAGCCAGTGGTTGTGTGATGGTAACTGTTCCACTAAAAGCATGTGCCGGATTATTATCAGAAAAGTTATAAGTATAGGTTCCTGCCGCACGATTACTTATTGTCGTACCAGTTAAACCTCCTGGAGTCCAAGTAATTGTTTGTGTTCCTGTTCCTCCAGTAACATTTAAGGTAGCCGAGCCTGTAGTTCCACCAAAACATGCCACATCTACTTTTGAAACACTTGAAGTAATTCCACAAGGTAAACTGCCAATTGTAACCGCATATTGCAACAAAGAAGAACATCCGTTGGCATCTCTAAAGTCAGCAATTTTTGTACCTGGAGCCAAGCCCGTAACTGTTGTGCCAACAAATCCGCCACCCCAGTTAACTTGAGTGTAGGGCGTTGTTCCACCGGAAAGTACAATGGTAGCAGTACCATTTGCTAAACCACAATTTGCATCAGTTTTAGAAGTGCTTGCAGTGAGCGGAGTAGGTTGATTTAATGTGTATTGTCCGGTGGTGGTACAAATTTGATCTGTTACAGTTACCGTGTAAGTTCCCGCACCTTGGCCAATTGCAGTTTGAGTAATTTGTCCGGTACTCCAATTATAGGTGTATGGACCAAAACCACCTGTCGGATTTACTCTTAGACTTCCATTTGTACCTCCATTACAAGGCGGAGGAGTTAAAATTGGTGTTAATGAGATTGGATTGCGCACTTCAACTTGTTTTGTTGCAGAAGAAGAACAACCATTAAAATCTGTCACAGTTAATGTTGCTGTATAATTTCCTGCTGTAGCATATTTGTGTTTTGCATTTGCATTGGCAAAAGTAGGAGCGTTATTTACTAAAGTTTGCCCGTCACCAAAATTCCATGAGAGACTTTGATATTGTGCCAATGAGGCTTGCACACAAGGACTCACAAATTCAAATAATGTGGTATCTCCTAAACACTCTTTCCCGGCATCTTCTATAAAAAAGTCAATAAATATATCGTATTGAAAATTGCTGTAAAAGCAATCTTGCTGTGATAGATTATAAAATCCAAATCGCCCCGGTTTATAACAATCCTGATGATCAAAAATCAAATTCCCGTCAACATAAATTTGTGCTCTTGTGTAGGTTAGTCTTAACTCAAATGCATGATTGAAATTGCGAACCCAACCTGGACCTCCAAAGGTGTTATCAATCACAGTAAATTCTGCTGTATTTTGGTGGTCACTGAATGGAGCATAATTATTTATTGTTCCCAAAACCCTATTTAGTGCCATTCCTCTTGGAGAGGAACCTTGATTATCCTGCTTCCAATCAAAAAGCCAGCAGTCATAATCGTTAGTTGGGCCTAAGGGATCGAGGAAACTAAAAACAAATCCCATCCAGTCGTCATCATTATCAGTAGATCTGAAATTTCCTGTAACACGAACGTTCATTAAATCGAATGGGGAAATGAAATAGGTATTACCTCCATTTATCGTTTGACGAACAGAGGTGCCTCCACCCTGCACTGCCCAATTGCCATTACCTGGGTTTCCAGCTTTAGACCAAGTATTAAAGTCAACATTGGTTACACATTGTGTTAGACCTTGCGATGAGAATATCAAAAAAGATGTAACTAAAAGTAGAAGATTTTTCATAAACAAAGCGAGTCAGATTATTTTGATTTAGATCAAAGTTTATTCACTTAATTATACAATAAACTTTAAAGTAGATAACTTTTCTGCATAACAGCGTTGCATCTTCTTCAAAATTTAGAATCCTAAACATATAAAATTTTCTGTTACTGCTTTTTTTGGATGTTTAAAAGTTGAATTCTTTTCTACAGCATTAGTTCTCAGATTTTATAGCATTTAACTGATACCTACTCTGTAATTTGAACTCTAACCCCACATAACACCATTTTCAAAAATTGTCAAGGGCTTTTGTAACAAATTTTTCATGTAATGCGTAATACTACTCGAAAACATTGAAAAACCTGAACACCTCAAACATGAAAGCACTTAGGCTTACCAACCAAATTACACAACGCGATAGCGAAAGCATCGAAAAGTACCTTTCTGAAATTGGAAAAAATGAAATGATTACTGCCGAGCAAGAAGGTGTATTATCACGAAGAATTAAAGAAGGCGATTTAGATGCGCTTGAGGAACTGGTTAGTTCAAATCTTCGCTTTGTTGTAAGCGTTGCCAAACAATATCAAAACCAAGGGCTGCCTCTAAGCGATTTAATAAACGAAGGAAATCTCGGTTTGATTCGTGCAGCAAAAAAGTTTGATGAAACAAAAGGGTTCAAATTCATTTCGTATGCAGTTTGGTGGATTCGCCAAGCTATGATGCAAGCCATCATAGAGCAGTCTAGAATTATTCGTGTTCCAATAAACAAGGTAGGAACATTTTCAAAGATAAATAGAGCATTTCAGTCGTTTGAACAAGAGTACCAACGCGAGCCATCTATTGACGAATTAGCAGAAATGGTAGGCATGAGCAAGGAAGATATTAATGATTATTTCAGAAGCAATTCTCCAATGCTTTCTACAGATGCGAAGGTGAATGGAGAAGGAACTTTTGTTGAAATCCTAAGCAATCGCGATGAAATGTCTCCAGAAGATTCCATGATAAAAAAGAGTGTTGAAGGAGAAGTAAACAATATGCTTTGTCACTTAAACGAACGAGAGTCTGAAATAATTAGCAGCTATTTTGGTTTGAACGGCAAAGACCCAATGACACTTGAAGAGATTGGGCAGCGTTTTGGTTTGACCCGCGAGCGTGTTCGCCAGATTAAAGAAAGGTGTATGCAAAAACTTAAACAGACAACGAATCCGAATCTATTAGACTCATATATATCCTAAGCCGAACCGCAGCTCCCAATAGTGAATCCCGACAGAAATGTTGGGATTCTTTGTTTACAGGATTAACTCAATCAAGACATTAAATCCAGTGTTTTGCAAAACTATAAATCATCTTTTTTTCTGCCCAAGCTACCCAGTGTAACTTTTACTCCAGCATTAAAAATTGTCCCTTCAAGTGGTGCATAAATTTCACTGAATTTTGGATTTCTAAAAGTTGGATTTGCCGTTACCAATTCTCCATAGCGACTTTGCCTTATGTCCAAAATATTTTCAATGTTGGCAAAAATTAATACATACTTTAAGTTGAGTTGAGTGTTGATACCAAGCTCCCAAATAGATTTAGTAAGGGTGCCATCACTTAAAGTTTGAGGACTAAAAAAGTAGGCATCAATTCCGGCACTAAACCTTTTAAATAACTCATATCCCGCAAGCAACGAAACTTGGTGTGGTGCAGTAATTACGGCTTGTATGGAATTTCCGTTTAAGTTTCTTTTATGATCTGTGTAAGTGTAGCCGGTTGAAAAACTAAAGCCTCTGTAATAGATTTGAAATTTTGTTTCTACTCCTTTTGTTTGAATGTTTCCATTACCATTATTAAAAATCAATTCATCACAATCGAGTGTGAAGCAAGGCTGAATTTTTTGTTGGGTAGCAACAATAGGTTTAAAAATATGTGTAAAGAACCACAGTTGCGAAATGGTAATGTTCACCCCATCAAAATTTGGTAAACGCGCTTGTAAATCCATGGTTGCTCCCGCAGATAACTCAGGTTTTAAATTATTGGAAAGTGCGCGTACATTTTTAAAATTCATTTCCTCGCTTTCGCTTTGAAAGATGGTAGGTAGCTTGTAACCCATTCCACCATTCAGTCTGGTAAGAAAAACTTTATTCCATTGTTGCATGATGGCAAGATGAGGCAGTGGTATTATACCCTTCTCAAAATTATAGTCCGAGCGAATTCCTGTTTCAATGGTTGTGCCGCGTTTAAAGCGCAAAGTATAAAGCGCAAAAGCTCCTATGGTTCTATAATTATAACTTCGTAAGGCGTTTGTGTCTGTGGGTGTTTCATCAAATTTATCTGTTCGCAAATCAATACCTATAATTAGAGAATGGATTTTTTTTGTGTAACTGTAATTCACTTCCGAAACTGTGGCAATTTGAATGCCCTTGAAACGATAATTAGGTAACTCAATATCGCGATTAAAATAATTAACTGAGTTGCGTGCAATTAATTTTCCTTTTAAATCAAAATTGTATTCAAACTTTATATTGGTTGCAGCATGATGGCTGATATTGCGCTCGAAATAATTATAAATAGGATCTTTTTTATCTCGCATATATTGCAACGTTCCTCCTAAGCGATTTTCAAAAGTGTAGTTAGCTCCACAATTCAATTTTGCCTTTTTCGTCAAATCAAAATACAACTGCGGAGCAATGTAATAGCGTTGTAATTTAGGGTATTCCACAAAGTTATCATTGTTCCAATCGCGCTCGCGTTGGTTGCGCAACATGCCTGTGAGCGTAAATCCAAACCATTTAATTTTTTGACTTAGAAACAAACCAGCATCTACCGAACGTGTGCTTTCGATGTTCACTAATATATCTCTTTCGGGTTCATCTTCTTTAGGTTGTTTTGAAATTAAATTAATAACACCAGCAATCGCATCGCCACCATACAATGTAGAAGCCGGACCTTTTATAATTTCAATTTGTTTTAAGTCTAAAGGTGGAATTTGCGCAATACCAACACCACTACTTAATCCACCAAAATTTGCAAACCCATCTTTTAGTAATTGGGTGTATTTTCCATTCAATCCTTGCAAACGAATATTGAAAGTGCCGCTGGTTGCTGAGGTTCTTTGAACTTGAACACCTTGTTGCTCTTTAATGGCATGAGAAATACTCGAAGGCTTATCCACGCTTCGCTCTTGCATTTCCTCGGCATTCACAACATCTATGGGAATCGGGTTTTCTTCAACCCTCTTTTCTGAACGGGTTGTAGAAATTATAATTTCTTCCAACTCTGCTTCTTTCGATTCTAAATAAATAATGGTTACAGAAGTATCTGACTTAGCAAAAGTCTTTTTGATTGATTTTTTAAAGTAACCTAACATGCTGAATTCAATTACTTGCATGCCCGCTGGAATGCTTTGTAATTCTATCTTTCCCTCTTCATCCGAAGTGGCATAAATATTTGTGTTAAGCACAATTGCAGTAGCCCCTGCCATCGGTTCCACATCATTTTCATCTTGCTCTAAAACTAATGCTTTAAATGAAAAAGTTTCCTGCGCATACATTTGCAGCACATTTAAAAACACTAAGAGGATGAAATATTTTTTTAGCAATTAGTTTTGTTTGAGTACCCGATATACTTATAAGAAGAACTGAAGAATCGCATATCGAAAATCGTGGTGTTACTAATTATGTAATTCCAATACCGTGCCAAACTATCTACCATATAAATACCCTTCCAAAATACTCCAGATAAGCGGATAGGCATTTTCTTTATAAATAGGTAAATCAGCAGTTTCCGCCCAAAGGACTTCTTCAATACCTTCTTCTTTTTGAGGAATTAAAAACTCCTGATTTAATGCCGCATCCATTTCGAACCAATGTGTTTCTTTAATGCAATATTCTCCCTTTAATAAATAGGTATGATAGGTTACAAAACTCTGTTCTGCAGCGGTTTCAATCTTTACATTGGTTTCTTCTTCTACTTCTCTGATGGCTGTAATGCGAATCTTTTCGCCAAGTTCCATTTTGCCTTTGGGTAAATCCCAAAAACCTTTTCTTTTAATAAGCAGCAACTGTTTGTGTTCATTAAATATGATACCTCCACCTGCAAAAATCAATTTTAATGTTTTTTTGAAATGCTCCAAAACATTTGCCGGCTCGTCCACTGCTACCAGAATGCAGTCATTTGTTTTGCCGTCAAAGATTACGGAATCGGGTTGAAGCAAAGCTTCTAATTGTTCTTTGCTTTTAATTACCTGTTCATAAAGCATTTCAATCTCGGTGGTTAAAGTTGCTGGATTTACAATTTTCAAGAATGAACGATTGAACCAGATAGTATATGTTTGCGCCATGATTTACAACAATGTTATTGCACGCGAAGTAGCCGAATATCTTCTCGAAATAAAAGCGGTTGTTCTGCAACCCGAAAATCCCTTCACTTGGGCAAGTGGTTTAAAGAGTCCGATTTACTGCGATAATCGCAAAACATTATCTTTCCCAAAGGTGCGCAGGTGTATCAAAAATGCTTTTGTAGATATTATTTCGGAGGAGTTTACTTCCTGTGATGTTATTGCAGGCGTTGCTACAGCAGGCATTCCGCATGGTGCTTTGGTAGCTGATGTATTGAATAAGCCATTCATATATGTGCGCGACAAACCAAAAGGACATGGCCTTGAAAATCGCATTGAAGGCAAACTGGAAGTTGGGCAAAAAGTTGTTTTGATTGAAGATTTAATTTCTACAGGTGGCAGCAGCCTGAAAGCAGCAGAGGCTGTGCGTGAAGCTGGAGCAGAGGTCATCGGATTGGGTGCAATCTTTACTTATGGTTTTCAAAAAGCAGAAGACGCTTTTGCTGAAGCAAAATGTCCTTACTTTACATTAAGTGATTATCCTACTTTAATACAAAAAGCACTTGCTAATCATTTGGTTTCAGAAGTGGATGAAAAAACTTTGATGAATTGGTATAAGAATCCAGAGGGATGGAAGTGATTTTGTTTCATTAAACGCTTTCGTTTTACTGTTGTCCTTTGCCCGACTTTTCTTTATTACATTAACCATTAGCTTCGTTGAATCAACCGTTTTGTATGAAAAATATCTTATTGCTTTTAATGTTTCCTGTATTTGCTTTTTCTCAAACTAAAACTTTAGGTGAAAAGATTTTGGGCGAAAAAATGCTGCCATCAATTGTGTTGAATGATGCCGTTGGAAAGCAAGTAAACGTTAGCGATTACGGCAGAAATGAACAAGTAACTGTGGTTAGTTTTTGGGCAACTTGGTGTGTGCCTTGCAAAAAGGAGTTGAACAACATCAGCGAACTGTATGATGAGTGGAAAGAGAAGTACAATGTAAAAATTGTGGCAATCTCTATTGATGATTCGCGAAGCAGCACCAAGGTAAAACCTTATGCAGATAGCCAACGCTGGCAGTTTGATTTGCTGCTAGACCCAAATCAAGATTTAAAGCGGGAGTTGAATATTCAGGCTGTACCTTTTACTGCATTGCTTAATAAACAAGGTAAGATTGTTTATACGCATTCAGGTTATGTGGAAGGAGACGAACTCGTGTTGGAAGATGAGATAAAGAAATATGCAGCAGTAGAATAGCTTCTTAGCTCAATGACAACTTTTAAAATGGATTAAAAATACCCTTGAGTATTTATTCTGGTTGTGTTTGCAAAATGATTATTACCTACAGCAGTAAATGAATTATAGCGCGTATGTTTCCTAAAGTTCTACTTTTGCATGATGCTTAAAATAGGAATACTTGGTGGAGGGCAATTAGGCAGAATGTTATTGCAACAAGCACCCGATTATCCGATTGAAACTTTTGTGTTAGAGGCAATTGAAGATGCACCTGCAGCGCATCTTTGTCATCACTTTATAAAAGGCAACATCAACGATTACGAAACGGTTTTGCAGTTTGGTAGAAAGGTGGATGTGCTTACCATTGAGATTGAGCATGTAAATGTGGAAGCACTTTTTCAGTTGCAAAAGGAGGGCGTGAAAATCTTCCCGAAGCCTGATGTGTTGCAAACCATTAAAGACAAAGGGTTACAAAAACAGTTTTACGAAAAGCACAACATTCCTTCACCTCCCTTTGTGCTTACAGAAAATGATAAGGATATTTTGAATCATCTTGATTTTTTGCCAGCGGCACATAAACTACGAACAGGTGGCTATGATGGCAAAGGGGTTCAACTGATACTGAATGAGAGCGAAGCAGCCCTTGCTTTTAATGAGCCTGGGGTTTTGGAACAGTTAGTAATTATAGAGAAAGAGATTGCCGTGATTGTGGCACGCAATGAAGCAGGACAGACCGCAATTTATCCTCCTACAGAAATGGTTTTTGACCCCGATTTAAATTTGGTAGATTACCTGCTTTCACCTGCTGAATTAAATGACCAACAAGCTATGGAGGCACAACAATTAGCATTGCAAGTTTGTAATGCCTTTAACAGCCCAGGAATTTTTGCGGTAGAAATGTTTTTGGATGATGAAGGAAAGATGTGGGTGAATGAAACAGCACCGAGAGCGCACAACAGCGGACACCACAGCATTGAAGGAAATTATTGTTCGCAATATGATATGCAGTTGCGAGTGCTGCAAAATCTTCCTTTGGGTAATACCAATTCAGTTCAACCAAGTTTGATGTTGAATGTGTTGGGCGAGCCGGGGCATTCGGGTAATGTAAAGTATGTTGGCTTAGATACTGTTATGGATTTATCTAATGTATATATTCATTTGTATGGCAAAACCACTACAAAGCCCGGCAGAAAAATGGGACACGTTACCATACTTGGCAATTCGCAGCGCGAGTTGATGACAAAGGCAGAAGTGGTAAGAAATAGTTTGAAAGTTGTTAGTGAATAATTTAAATGTCTGACCAAGGTCAGACCGAGTTACCCCTTCACCGCAATCACCGAAATTTCAACATTTACATTTTTAGGTAAGCAAGCAACTTGAACAGTTTCGCGCGCAGGTGGGTTTGCTGCAAAGTAACTTCCATACACTTCATTTATTCTGCCAAACTGATTCATATCCATTATAAAAATGCTGCTCTTTACTACATCCTGAAATGTGTAGCCCGCAACTGTCAAAAGAGCTTCGATGTTTTTCATCACGCGATGTGTTTCGGTTTCAATAGAATCATTTTCTATTAATCCTGTTTCGGGGTTCAAAGGAATTTGACCAGATACATACAAGGTATTACCTGCTTTCACTGCTTGACTGTATGGACCAATTGGCGCAGGTGCTTTGTCTGTAAGTATTATTTGCTTTTCCATGTTATTGTTTTGTTTTGCGCACAAAGTAATGAAATGAAGATTTTATTGATAGGCGAACCTGATAGAGTAGAAGAATTGCGCGCACTTTTAGCAACCACAGCCCCTTTAGTGGAGGTAGAAGTAAGCGATGGCGATGAAGAAGAAGACCTTGATATATACGATGCCATATTTGATTTGAACTTTGATGATGATTCCGAAATCATGGAGCGGTATGCACCATTGCGCAACAAGCCAGTGTTTGTAAGTGCTCTAAAGCAACAACTATCTGAAGCAGTATATGTTTCTGGTTCAAAAATTAGGTGCATGTTGTTTGGTATAAATGCCTTGACTGTTTTCATCAATCAGCCGCTGTGGGAAATTAGTCTTTTCCGTAAATTTGAAACACCAGAGTTGGAGAAAATAATGCAGCAACTTGGCATCAATTTTTTGCCCGTAGAAGATAGAGTTGGTTTGGTTAAAGCGCGTGTCATTTTTATGATTATCAACGAGGCATGTTTTACATTGCAAGAAGGTACTGCTTCTATTGAAGCTATTGATGAGGCTATGAAGTTGGGAACCAATTATCCTTTTGGACCCTTTGAATGGTGTGATAAAATTGGCATCACTCATGTATTCGAAACGCTTGCAGCACTTTATGAAGACACCAAAGATGAGCGATACAAAGTGTGTCCTTTGCTAAAAACAAAATACTTGCGCAACGAAACTTTTTACAAAAAGAAAAAGCAGCAGGTGAAAGAAGAAGATGAGTGGTAAATGAAAATGTGATATGCGTTCTACTTGGCTGTAAATGAATAACCTAAGTTGAATGGTGAAAAATTCTCCACATAATTAACATTGAGTTAATCTAGTTTATTAGCGTTTACAATACATTTGCCGCAAACAAATAATATGAATAGAATTTTTTACGCAACACTTTTTTCATTTTTTATCGTTCAATTTTCCATGGCACAAGACTGTGGTTCCATATTTATTTCTGAATATGTTGAAGGTTGGAGCAACAACAAAGCATTAGAAATCTACAATCCAACTTCTGCTGCTGTGAATATGAGTAATTATCAATTGCATAGATGGAACAATGGAACGCCAATTAGAGATCCTAACTACACACTAACGTTAAGCGGCATAGTGCCTGCAAAGGGTGTAATCGTTTATGTGCGCGACTCTGCGCAGGGTGGCGTTTGGAATCAATTAAAGGCAAAAGCAAATGTTTACCTTTCACCAAATTGCGATAACAATAGCAGTAACCGCACATTTTGTTTTAATGGCAATGATGCACTTACACTTGAACTAAAAGGTACTCCTAGTAATACTGTTGTTGACGGTTTTGGATATATCGGTGACGACCCGGGCAATCCAACACCCGGTGGCGGCTGGAATAACGTTGCACCTAACTTTCAGGCTTCAGATTCTACAGAATTTGCATGGACAACCGACCACACACTTATTAGAAAATATAGTGTAAAAAAGGGTATGGCGCCACCTAGCAAACCAGAGGGTAATCCAGCTTGGAATGTATCTTTACAATGGGATTCTTTGAAGGTGAATACTTTTGATAGCCTAGGTGTACATTACTGCGCTTGCAATCAGCAAGTAGGTATCAAGGCAGTTGAGTTTGCTAAGTTTGAAATATATCCAAACCCTACTGCCGATGTGGTTTCAATTACAAGCGAAGAGGCAATTGCCGAAGTGCGCGTTACTAATTTCAAAGGGCAGTTGATGATGAGCAGAAAGTATTTTCAACAATCATTGGATTTGAATTTAAGAGCCAGTGACCTTGCTGACGGATTATATCTAATTAATGTAAGAACAGAGACCAATAAAACTGCTACCAAAGTGGTACAGTTGCTTAAGTAAGTTTCTGCTTTAATTTTTTGAAATGCGATTTCGGATAAGTTAATCTGGAATCGCTTTTTTGATTACATAGCTATTTCATTACCAATAGTTAAATCATGGAGTATGATTTTTGATTTCAATAA